>CAZBUW010000148.1:0-2536 GCA_964495195.1 uncultured Roseburia sp. | reverse complement strand
TAATAATTTTGAAATTTTTACATTTTACTATTGACATTTATTAGCTGGACTTTAAAAACCGCTCATCGGATTAAAGTCGAACTGTACGACCGTATCCTTATATCTGCGGCTCTCCTTCCTCTCTTCTTCCAATCTGTCCTTAATGTGGACAAGATTCTGATAATCCTTTGTCTTTAAATATATGACTTTTTTGTAAATATCATTTATCTTTGCAATGGACGCATCCGCCGGTCCGATGACCTGAAGACGCTCCGTCTCATTCCTCCAGAAAATGTTGATGCTCTCCGCAAGCTCTTTTGCGCAGGCTGCCGCCTCTTCCTCGCGGGGAGAACTGACTAGGATGACGAGCATGTTCCACACCGGCGGATAAAAGAGCATCTGCCGGTACATAATCTCCTGCTCGTAAAAACTCTCATAATCCTGTACCTTTGCCGTCTCGATGCTGTAGTGATCCGGCTTATACGTCTGAATGATGACGTTTCCCTCCTCGCTGCCCCTTCCGGCTCTTCCCGCCGCCTGTGTCAGCAGCTGAAACGTCCGCTCCGACGCATGGTAATCATTGACGTTTAAGGACATATCCGCCGCGAGGACACCCACGAGCGTCACATTTGGAAAGTCATGTCCCTTGACAATCATCTGGGTTCCAATCAAAATATCCGCCTCCTGATTGGCAAAAGCAGATAAAATCTGTTCGTGTCCGCCCTTGTTCTTCGTCGTGTCAAAATCCATGCGCAGCACTCTCGCCTGTGGAAAACGCTCCTTCACAATCATCTCAATCTTTTGTGTGCCCGCCTTGAAGCCGCCGATATAGCGTGATCCGCAGCTCGGGCAGACCTTCGGGGACGGCTCCTCGTAGCCGCAGTAGTGGCAGACCATCCTGCCGTTGTTGTGCTGGCTCAAAGAGACATCGCAATGCGGACATTTTATCACATGACCGCAGGACCTGCAAGAGACAAAACCGGCGATTCCTCTCCGATTGAGAAAAAGAATAATCTGCTGTCCCTTCGCTAAGCGGTCCTCCATCAGCTCCTGCAGGCGGACACTTAGGATGGAGCGGTTTCCGCTTTTCAGTTCCTCCCGCAAATCCACCACCTCACACTGCGGAAGCTTTTTGTCTAAGACGCGATGCTTGAGTTCTAAGAACTCGTACTCCCCGTTTTTCGCACGGTAGTAACTCTCCAGGGACGGGGTCGCAGAACCTAACACCACACTCGCCCCCGCCATGCGCGCCCGCTCGATCGCCGTCTCCCTCGCATGGTAGCGCGGCAGTCCCTCGCTCTTGTAAGTCGTCTCGTGTTCCTCGTCTATAATAATTAAACCAAGATTTAAAAACGGTGTAAAAAGGGCTGATCTCGGTCCTATCATAATGTCAATCTCCCCGTTTTTCGCACGGAGAAACTGGTCATACCGCTCGCCTGCCGAAAGCCTTGAATTGAGGATGGACACCCGGTCACCAAACCGGTTATAAAAACGCATCACCGTCTGGTAGGTCAATGCAATCTCCGGAATCAGAACAATCGCCTGACGTCCCCCGGCAATCACCTGTGCAATCAGCTCCATGTAGACCTCGGTCTTACCGCTCCCGGTGACGCCTTTTAACAGATAGGTCTTCTCGATTCCCCTGCTCCGGTTCGCCGACACTGCATCCACCACCGCCTGCTGTTCGGCATTCAGCACCTTATCGTACCCGGTGCTCTGCAACTGCCCCACCGGATTGCGAAAGACGGTCTCACTGTGGACGCGAAGGATTCCCTTTTCCTCTAACGCTTTGATGACCGCAGCGGTCACATTCAATTTCCGGGTGACAATCTCCTTCGGAATCCGTTTCTGTTCGAGCAGCGCAGACAAAAGTCTCGCACGCGCCGTGCTGTGTTTGCGCTCAAATTCCGCGAGGATTTTTTGCGCCTCCGCCTCATCAAGCGCTAATTCTATCGTCTGATGCTGCAGGAGATTCGTCTTTTGTTTGATGGGAATGACGGTCTTTAGTGCCTGATTCATCGTAGCTCCGTAATTTCTTCGCATCCACGCCGCCAGTGCGATCAGCTGTGACTCGATGGCGATACTCCCCTGCGCCACACCGCTAAGCTCCCTGATCTTTGTCTCATCGAATTCCGGCTTGTCGGTCACCTCAACGACATAACCCTTTATCGCGCGGTTGCGAAACGGAATCTCCACCTGCACGCCCGGCACAACCTCCGCCTGCAGACACTCCGGTATTCTATATTGAAATGTTCTGTCTAATTTTTCATGTGAAATATCCACAATCACATTGGCATATCTCGCCATACTCCACCTCATCTGTGTTCCTTCTATCGTCATGCATTATATTCCATAATCCCGATTTTTACAAGCGCTCCCTCTCTAAATTTAGAAAAGCTTTCGATTCTGGCGCATAAAATCCGGGGTATTTTGCCATACTTTTACTGATTGATTTCATCCTACAGTCTAGGTGTTTGCGAAACTCTGTTTTTTCTAGTCCGTTGCACAATATAGACATAGCATCGCAGGGTACTTTGGAGCCGTCGGTACTTAGGTG
>CAZBUW010000147.1:0-2816 GCA_964495195.1 uncultured Roseburia sp. | reverse complement strand
AAAAACTTATTAACCCAGTAGTCTTGTTTGACTACACCATTATTATACTAGGAGGTATTTATCATGCGAAAAAAAATGTTGGCGCTTGCGCTTGCAGGGATTTTGGCGGCAGGAAGTCTGCTTACGGCGTGCGGGGACGGCACAGGAAATGAGAGTGCTGCTGAAACGGAAAAGACAGATGGGACAGAAAAGGAAGGTGGGACGGAAAAGACAGACGGGACGGACACCGCAGGAGCGCTCTCGCTGATGGAGGCGGTCAATGGTCAGGAACTGAATGTGGTGGACGACAAATACCGCACGTATTACGAGGTGTTTGTCTACAGCTTCTATGACAGCGACGGGGATGGAATCGGCGATTTGAAAGGTCTGACATCGCAGCTCGACTACATCAACGACGGGGATGATACAACGGATACCGATCTCGGTATGAACGGAATCTGGCTGATGCCTGTCATGCCGTCTACGACCTATCACAAATACGATGTAAAAGATTACTGTGCCATCGATGAGGAGTACGGCACGATTGATGACTTCAAGGAGCTCGTGGCGGCATGCCATGAGCGGGGAATCGACGTGACAATTGATTTTGTCATGAACCACACATCGTCAAAGCATCCGTGGTTTACACAGGCGACGGCTTATCTGAAGGGGCTTGCAGAGGGCGCGGAGCCGGATCTGACAGAGTGCCCTTATGTGGATTACTACAATTTTTCCAGGGAGAAGGGCGCAGGGTACTGTCAGGTGCCGGGAACGGAATGGTATTATGAGGCGCAGTTCTGGAGTGAGATGCCGGATTTGAATCTCGCGAATGAGGCGGTGCGTCAGGAATTCGATCAGATTGTGGATTTCTGGCTTGAACTCGGCGTGGACGGTTTCCGACTCGATGCGGCAAAAGAGTATTACTCCGGCAGTATAGAGAAAAATGTGGAGGTATTAAGCTGGTTTAATACGATGGTAAAAGAGAAGAAGGACGATGCGTACATTGTGGCGGAGGTGTGGAATGACAAAGCCACTTATTCCCAGTACTACGCGAGCGGCATCGACAGCTGCTTTGACTTCGACTTTGCCGACAGTGACGGAATAATCGCAAGCGCATTGAAAAAATCGGGAAAGGATGGTGCGAGCGGATACGGAAAAGCGGTCGCAGGTCTTGCGGAGAACTTTTCTAAATACAGTGATAGTTATATTGATGCACCATTTTACACCAACCATGACATGGCGCGGAGCGCGGGTTATTATGCGGGGGATTTCAGTGAGAACCAGACCAAAATGGCGCAGGCATTGAATCTGTTTATGACCGGAAATGCGTTCCTCTATTACGGGGAAGAACTCGGCATGAAAGGCTCCGGAAAAGATGAGAACAAGCGTGCCCCGATGTACTGGTCGGCGGACGGGAGCGCGGAGGGAATGTGCAGCGGTCCAAAGGACATGGAAAATGTAAAAATGAAGTACGGCAGTCTCGAAGAGCAGAGGTCGGATGAAAACTCGATTTACAATTTTGTCAAAGAGGTTGTAAAATTGCGAAATGTCTATCCGGAGATTGCCCGCGGCGATGTGGAATTTTTGGAGGAGTACTCAAACGACTCCGTCTGCGTCCTGAAAAAATCTTACGAGGGAAGCGAGATATTAATCGTATTCAATCTGGCACAGGAGAGTAAGACAGTCGATTTATCCGGCGTGGAACTGTCCGGAAAGGATGCCGCAGATCTGGAGCTGGGAGGAATCTTACTGACCGGGGAGGAGAACATCTCCTGGGAGAATGGAACGGCGCAGATGCCGCTCTACTCAGCTTTGATTTTGAAATAGACAGGGGGGAATATTTCAGTCATCTATTCGAGTCACCTTACGAAAAAGGGAATCAGAATCGTTATGCAAGCATGAAGATTCTGATTCCCTTTTTCTAAGGAGTTCTGAATAGTTAATATCTTAGAACATATTCAAAAAATCCCATTGCATTTTCGGTGTGCTCCGCTTTTGTGAGGATTCCAAAGTAGCAGTCCTCCTCGTAATACCGGTATTCGCCCATCCAGGCGTTGTCTTTCAGACAGATGCCGCAGGGATAGGACTCCCCGGTTTCGGAGTCGGTGGCGTAGACGAGCTGGTCGCGGTACGTCTCCAGAAGGTCGGCGGAGAGCTGTTCGGAGAGGTCGGTCATGCAGCCCTGTGAGGCGTATTCCATGTAGATGTCCTCAGGGGCGAAGATAAGATCTTCTCCGCCTGCCGTCAGTTGGAGCGTCAGGCTGTCGAAGTCGGAGAGCCCTGTTGCGTCGATGTCGTCCATCATTGTGGTGAGGGAGGCGGTCAGAGAGACCTGTGTCTTTGAGAGGTCGTACCCCTCCTGCTCGAGGTAGGCGTCAAAGCCGGCAGAGTCGTTCTCCAGATTGTTGTAGCAGTTGACCATGATAACGTTTAAGACAGATTCGCGGTAGGTCACCAAGTGGACGATACCGTAGATGACCAGCGCCAGAACGCAGATGCCGATGAGGATGTGCCATCTGAAGTAGTCCCAGATATATTGAAATTTTGCCTTGGTGGAGAGGGCTTTGAAGTCTGTTTTTGCTTCCATAAAATAATCCTTTATCTTTCCTTTTCTATTTCCAAAAACTTGGAACCATTTAAGAATATCATAGAATGGGGACAGAAAAAAGGAAAAAAGTGTGAAGTTTTTCTAAAACAGAGCGGATGATTTAACTACAAATTAAATTCTAAATGAAGATATAAAAAAATTACGGACTTTTTATAGTCCGCAATTTTTTTACAGAGCGGGTGATGGGAATCGAACCCACGTATCCAGCTTGGAAGGCTGGTGTTCTACC
>CAZBUW010000146.1:0-2901 GCA_964495195.1 uncultured Roseburia sp. | reverse complement strand
AGTCCCGATATCCGTGACTCTTACAGTTTTCCCGAATCACATGCGGAAAATACCTGCGGGGAACATTTCCGCTTGACCGGGGAGGGGGGAGTGTGTTAAGCTGAAAAATATTAGATTAATTTCTTAAAAATCATCACAAGCTATCATATGAAGTAGATATGCTGATTGGATTGGGGTGAGAAAAAGAGGGATCATATGGCGTATGTGAACAAAAAAGAGGAATTGATGGATGCCGGTATGAGGATTATCGCCCGGGAAGGTATGGCATCCTTCTCCATGAAGCAGGCGACGGACTATGTCGGCGTCTCAGAAGCGTTGATATACCGCCATTTCGAGACGAAGGAGAATTTTTTGTGGAGCTGCTATGAACAGATACACAGGCAGATTGCCGCACTTTTTCATTCGCTGGCAGTACAGCCCCCGAAGACTGATGAGGAGGCCTATGCAATTGTACATTCGCTGTGGATGAAATATTTTTCATTTCTTGTCCAAAACGGTTACTGCACAGTCTTTTATTTTGAGTACCGGTACTCAGGCATCCTCAGTCTGAGTAAGGATTATCAGGCGAAGAACGAGGAGTTGAAGCATACCTATTTCAGTAGTTTTGCGAAGATTATCAAGCCCTTTGATGAAAAATACCACTTCAGTAAAAAGGTGCCCTCTGATTTCCTTTGGGCATACATCTTAGATACTGCCGGAATATTCGCCAGGCGCATTATCCGGGGGGAGCTTCCCGACACGCCGGAGAGCTATGAGATTATATTTGAGCTGGCTGCTAAGGGAATCATGGGATTGTTGAAAGAGAAATAAGGCTTCCGGGAATGGAATCCTTTTTTTTACAAATCAAGTAAGTGATTCATTACTTACATAACGACAGAAGACAAATTTACTAAGAAAGGGAGAACTGAAAATGAAGACAAAAATACGTTTGCTTGTAATCCTGCCGATGCTGGCGCTCGCAATCTTATCCTTTATCCTTGCCGCCATTGAGGTGCGCAAAGGGATCACCAATCAGGCATACAATGGAATGGAGTCGACAGCGCTGGCTGTCCGGAAGATTTTTGAGATGGGAGGAGAGGGGGACTATAGCATAGACGCGGACGGAAACCTTTGGAAAGGCGATGAAATGAACATTTCCGAGGCACTGGAGCTCGTGGATGAAATCAAAGAAAATACCGGATATGATGTGACCGTGTTTTACGAGGACACGCGCGTGCTGACGTCGATCACAGATGATTCCGGAAACCGGCAGGTGGGCACGAAAGCCTCTGACGAAGTGACCGCGGCCGTACTTGAAAAAGGAGAAAATTTTTACGGTAATGATATCGAAATCCTGGGGAAGAGGTATATCTGCTATTACATTCCGTTCTACCAGCCCGGGGATGACAGCCGGCCGGTCGGGATGGTTTTTCTCGGAGAGGAGTACCAAAAGGTTTCGGCGTTGGTAAAAAGCGCGAGCAGGACAATATGTGGGGGAATGGTCGGAATCCTGGTCTTTGCCGTGACGTTGTCCATCATCATAAGCGGACGGATGAGCGGCGCTATCCGGGAGGCAATCCTCCTTGTGCAGCAGCTGGGGGAGGGAAGACTCGGCATATCCGTGAAAAAGACGTTGGCCGGGCGGAAGGATGAAATCGGCGACCTGTGCCGCAGCGTGAAGCAGTTGGATACAAAGCTTACGGAGATGATTTCCGAGATTCTGGAGCAGTCCGGAGAGTTAAACTCCATTGCGGAGGAGTGCGAGGAAAAGGCGGGAAACGCTTCAAGGGCGACTTCGGGCATTACAACGGCGGTGGAGAGTATCGCTGCTGCGTCGCAAAGCCAGGCGCAGGATGTGGAAAATGCGAATGAGAGTGTGGGAATGATTGGAAACGCTATCCAAAGCACCGACCAGAAAATGACGAGCTCTTCCGATACCATCCGGAATATCTCGATCGCCTCAGAGAGCCTGAAGGAGATTCTCAATGGGTTTGAAGCCAGCATGGAAAATGTCGAGGACAGAGTAGGCCTGATACATAAGCAGACGAACGCGACGCATGAATCCGTGGAACAGATATCGGGAATGGTGCAGGTAATCACCGATATTGCCTCCCAGACCAATCTGCTCTCGCTGAATGCCAGTATCGAGGCCGCCCGCGCGGGGGAGATGGGCAAGGGCTTTTCCGTGGTTGCCGGTGAAATCAAGGGGCTGGCAGAGCAGTGCGCCGTTTCTGTTGTGAAAATACAGGAGATTATAGAGCTGCTGAAGACAAATTCCGACGTTTCGGTGGCAACCATGGAAACCGTGCTGGAGAGCATCAACCAGCAGGCGGACATCCTGAGCAGGACGAATGAACAGTTTGAGATTATGGAGCGGGGAGTGGAAAGCTCCGAAAAAAATATCCGGATGGTTTTAGAGGACGTAAAGCTGCTGGAACAGGCAAAGGGCAGCACGGAGGCGGTCGTGCAGAATATGGCGGCGATTGCGCAGCAGAACGCTGCCGGAACAGAGGAAACCGTCTCGTCCGCCACGGAGGTGAATCAAATGGTTGCAGAGACTGCGGAGAACATGAAGGAGCTGAAGCGGATCGCCGGAATTCTTGTCGAGAAGGCAAAGGTATTTCAGGTTACGGCAATATGAGCAAATTTGTAACAGAATAAGATTATATCAAAAGACCGAAGGGCTGTCTCGCTCCTCGGTCTTTGTTCTATTCCCGGCAGCCTCTTTTGGACTTTGCCGGAACGCCATGTGGAAAAACATCACATTTGGATTGCAAATTCTTCGGTTTTAGAGTAAAATACATATGATATTTGTATTAACTTGTAATAAAATGAAGGGGCTATACATTGCACAAGTGATGAAAAATCAAAGGAGAGTCCGATGAACGAGAAATGCAAAAGCGAACTGCAGAGGAACGGCGC
>CAZBUW010000145.1:0-2980 GCA_964495195.1 uncultured Roseburia sp. | reverse complement strand
AAGTGGTGTTCTCTTTTTCTTTTTTTTAATTTTCCGAGTAAAATTTTACGCTAGCATTTACTCGTCAAACTCCACCGTGACAAAAAATCCCTTCTCTGTCTCCTTGACATCCACGACTTTTCCCTCGCGGCTTTTCAACCGCTCGCTGACCGCATAGTTTGCCGACATGGCATATGCTTTTCCCAGCGTGTAGTAATAGGAACTCGGCAGCTTGCCCTCCGTCACCGGGAGCACATCCCCGACCTCGAGCAGCCCTGTCCGCTCCATCTTAAATTCCATCTGACGCATGAGTGCGCCTCCTTTTTCTCATTTCAATCGCCGACCCCCGCAGAGACACCCGCCGGTCCCGCTTTTTCCGTCCGCCGGCTTCCACTACAGGCTTCCCGGCATCCCTGCTTTTTCCGTCCGCCGGCTTCCACCGCAGGCTTCCCGCCTTCAGCCTACTCCTTAGAATCCTGCTCCGCTTTGGAATCCGGCTCCTCGGAGTCGACTTCCCTGTACGCAACGTCGAGCGCATCGGCTTCCTCTTTGGCATTCTTTGCCGCCTTAACCGCTCTCGTCACAATCCAGAGGTCTGAGAGTCCGTCGTAGATTAGCGCCACCCCGATAAACTTCATGACAAATGAGACAACCTCAAAGGCAAAGAAAATACTGACGCCGCCGCAGATGATGCTGATTGCCGCCATAATCAAAATCGACCACCAGCTGTCATAGCCATTCTTCTTCGTCTCGAAGGCCGTCCTCAAATCGCTCACCCCGTGTATGAGAAGAATGACGCCAATCACAATTGGAATCAGGCTCACAACGCTCTCCGGCTTCAGGAAAATCCATACTCCCACCAGAAGTTCAATCAGCCCGAACGCCACATGGAAAACGCTCTCCAGCCGATTCAGAAAATAGCTGGCTAACTGAATCACACCAAGCACCATCAAGATAGCGGCGAGCGCACGGCAGATGATGTCGATGGTCTCCTCCGACCACACCAGCAGCACCACTCCCAACGCCGCACACAGAAGTGCGGACACAATCATATCTGCCTTGATTCTTTTCATTACTTCCTTCATAGGAACACACTCCTTTTCAATTATATTTGTATTTCGGCAATTGCAAAACTCTGTTTTTCTTATTGCCGCTGTACAATACAGACAATATCCCGCTGGGCACGCGTTTGCTACTTGTCGCTCGTAGCGGTACATAAGGTGCCAAAATACGGCACCTAAGTACCGACGGCTCCAAAGTGCCCTGCGGGGATATATCTATATTGTACAACGCCATATTAGAAATTTAGAGTTTCTCAATTGCCTGTATATCTGTAGTTATATTCTCTTCTTGACTTCGCACCATATCTTTCCTACACTAAAGAAAAACAATTCCGTCAGAAAGAAGGTAACCCAATGGGAAAAGAAGGTAAGACCAATGCGATGCGCATTTTAGATAAAAACAAAATTTCTTACGAAGTACTGACTTACGAGTGTGAGGAATTCATTGACGGCCTCCACACTGCCGAAAAGACCGGCGCCCCTGTGGAGCAGTCTTTTAAAACCCTCATCATGCAGGGAAAAAGCAGACAGTACTACGTCTTTGTCGTCCCGATTGCCGACGAGGTCGACTTGAAAGCCGCCGCCAAAGCGGTCGGTGAAAAATCGGTGGAGATGATCCACGTCAAAGACATCACCGCCATCAGCGGCTATGTCCGCGGCGGATGCTCCCCGCTCGGAATGAAAAAGCAATTTCCGACCATCCTGCACAAAACCGCCGCTGACTTCGATAAAATCTACATCAGCGGCGGAAGGATTGGTTCCACAATCTGCCTCGCTCCCGATGACCTGCTTCGCGTCGCCCGTGCCTCCTACGCCGATATTGTAAAGCCGGTGAGCTGACGCCCCCCTAACTTGTCATCTCTCCCTGAAATCTGGCAAGATCTATAATCTTTTGAAGTTCCGCACCCTCTACCGGCGCCTCGCCGCAATCCTCATGTCTGCCGTCCGCACTCATGCGTCCAAGCTTGCGGACATCTTTCTCAACCGTCTTCTCGATTGTGTAGTAATCCACTTTTTTGCTCTGCGGATTCATCGTGATGTAAATGCGGTAGCAGAGCGGCGCCACGAGGTTCTGTGCCGGCAGGTCAATCTGCACAAGCAGCAAGTCCTCGCTGATATTGAGTGCCATCACAGAAAAATCCTGCTCCGAGAACGGATATAATTTCTCCTCTTTAAAGGCGTCCTTATAAATCCGGTTGACGAACTCTTCTTTCTTTTCGCAGAGTTCATCCACAAAGCTCTCTCCCTCTGCAAAAAGGCGCTTCGGCATAATTCCGAACTCCACCTGTTTTCTGACGAACGCCTGGAACTGCTGCGGTGTCATCTTAACCGGCTTGCTTTTTGCACGCTTCTCATCCATCTCGTGCAGTTTTTCCACAAGTTCTTTTTTCAGGACAAGATTGTCCGAGAACGGGTTGATGACCATTCCGGTCAATCCCAGCTCATCCTTCACCACAATATTGTTGCACGCCGGAAACGGCATATTCAGAATTGCCTGACTCTTCGGCTGTTCCGGAATCTGTGCCTTTGAGGTATAGACCGCGAGAAACTGCTCCCCATTGCCGGATTTCAAGAAACAAGGCGCCGGCTGGTTCTCCTCCCGCAGCATCGCCGGCACCAGAAGGCGTGTCGGTCCCAAAAGATTTAAGACCTTTGACAGGCCATCCTTTGTCCGCTCCTGCGCATATTCTTTAATCGCCTCTTCCAAAGCATCATTCGTGATTTCCATTGTTGTCTTTTCCATTCAATTATTTCCCAAACCTTTCTTCCTTACTATCGTTTTGCCAACCCCATGCAAGTGTATCTCCGCCGATTCCGGCGGACAAAATATCTGCATCTATTCTAACACACTCCGCTCCAAAAATGAAGTCAAAAAAAGTCCGGCGTAGGGTTGTTTCACGAAGGCCTATCAGTTAATGTTTTGATCTTGTGGCTCACAG
>CAZBUW010000144.1:0-3084 GCA_964495195.1 uncultured Roseburia sp. | reverse complement strand
AGTCATCAATCGGGACTATCATGGCTGCTCTTTAGTGGACTTTTTTTACAGCCCCCTTCATCAAGTCACAAATACAAAAAGTATATTGTGTAATATAACATTTTAAGTTATCATTAGCACCTTTTAACGCTGAATCCTATTCGGCAAAGAACCTCCGGTTGTTTCGTGGGCAGCGGGGAAAAGTAATGGCCGTGCCTGCCCGGTTAAATATATTTGAGAAAACAGTTGACAGAGATGAAGAAAAAGAGTATCATGAACATATGAACAGTTATTCATATGTTTGAAAATGAGGAGGCGATGCTTCGTACATCGGAGGAGAATCAAAGTACAAGGAGCAGTCGTTTGCCGCCGGAGAACAGGGAGGTGTGACATGGCGCTGAATGATGTAGAATGCTGCGACGACACATGTATTCACAAGGAGTTGATTGACAAGGTGAATGAACATATGCCGGACGAGGATGAACTGTATGATCTGGCAGAGCTTTTCAAGGTGTTTGGGGACTCCACACGGATTCGCATTTTGTTTGTGCTGTTTGAATCGGAGCTGTGTGTCTGTGATCTCGCTGAGACACTGAACATGACGCAGTCGGCGATTTCCCATCAGCTTAAGATTTTAAAACAGGCAAAATTGGTCAGCAGCCGGCGCGAGGGAAAATCCGTATTTTATGCGCTGGCGGATGAGCATGTGAGGACGATCATCGACCAGGGCAGGGAACATATTGAAGAGTAGAGAACTATTTTTGTAAACCATTAAGCAGAGCGATTTGAAAGGAGCGGGCTCCGCTTTCCGCCGCCGGGGACACCCGGCAGATGGAGTGGGATTTTGCTCCACAAAAAAGGAGGATTTATTTATGAAGAAGACGTATAAGATTGAGGTTGACTGTGCTAACTGTGCAAATTTGATGGAGGAGGCAGCGAAAAAGACTGCGGGCGTTGCGGATGCGACGGTAAGTTTTATGACACTTAAGATGACGGTTGTCTTTGAGGAGGGGGCAGACCCGAAAGCGGTCATGAAGGAAGTTTTAAAGGCCTGCAAAAAAGTAGAACCGGATTGTGAGATTGAGTTCTAGTTTTTTTACAAGGAGGCAGTTATGAATAAGAAACAGAAAAAAATGCTGGTCCGGATTATTTTTGCCGCAATCCTGTTCGTGGCATTGAATGTGCTGCCGATACCGGCGCTTCCATCGGCACTGCTGTATCTGGTGACCTACCTTGTCATTGGTTATGACATCTTGAGGAAGGCGGGAAAAGGAATCCGAAACGGCCGCGTGTTTGATGAGAATTTTTTGATGGCGGTCGCTACCGTCGGAGCGATTGCCCTGGCAATCTATGAAAAGAGCGGAGATTTTAACGAGGCGGTAGCGGTTATGCTGTTTTATCAGGTCGGGGAGTTTTTCCAGAGTTATGCGGTGGGAAAGAGCCGCAAAAATATCAGTGCGCTCATGGATATCCGGCCGGATTATGCAAATGTAGAGCGCGATGGCACCCTCGAAAAAGTCGACCCGGATGAGGTGGAAATCGGAACTACAATTATAGTACAGCCGGGAGAAAAAGTGCCGATTGACGGAATCGTCACAGAGGGAAAAGCTTCCTTGAACACCAGCGCACTGACAGGCGAGAGCCTGCCGCGCGAGGTCGTGGAGGGGGACGAGATTATCAGCGGCTGTATCAATATGAACGGCGTGTTAAAAATCCGAACCACAAAAGAATTTGGGGAATCCACGGTGTCTAAGATTTTAGAGCTTGTGGAGGAGTCGAGTTCGAGAAAATCCAAATCCGAGAATTTCATCTCCAAATTTGCCAAGATTTATACGCCGGCAGTCTGTTATGCGGCGCTCGCGCTCGCAGTCCTGCCGCCGTTGATTAATCTGGTGTTGGGAAATGCCGCCGGGTGGTCGGATTGGATTTACCGGGCATTGACGTTTCTTGTCATCAGCTGCCCTTGTGCACTTGTCATCAGTATCCCGCTCAGTTTTTTCGCGGGAATCGGCGGGGCGAGCAGGGAGGGAATCCTGATTAAGGGCTCAAACTATCTGGAGACGTTGTCTAAGACAAAGATAGTTGTATTTGACAAGACCGGAACGCTCACGAAGGGAGTGTTCGAGGTCAGCGGAATCCATCACAATAAGATGGAGGACGAGGAATTGGTTAAATACGCTGCGCTGGCGGAGTGCTCTTCCTCACATCCAATCAGCAGGAGCCTGCAGAAGGCGTATGGAAAAGAGATTGAGCGGGACAGGGTATCCGATATTGAGGAGGTATCCGGCCACGGTGTGACCGCGCAGGTCGACGGCAGAAACATTGCGGCAGGAAACAGCAAGCTGATGAAAAAACTTGGCGTTGCCTACCGGGACTGCCATTGTGTCGGAACGATTGTCCATATGGCGGTCGACGGAAATTACGAGGGGCATATCGTAATTTCCGATATTCTCAAGGAGAGCGCAAAGTCCGCAATTACATCGCTTAAAAAACTCGGCGTCGCAAAGACAGTGATGCTGACCGGAGATGCAAAAAAGGTGGCAGAAAAAGTCGGCGAGGAACTCGGTGTGGACGAGGTTCACAGCGAACTGCTCCCTGCGGATAAAGTGTCCGAAGTGGAGAAATTAATCGACGCGAAATCGGAGAAAGAAAAACTCGCCTTCGTCGGGGACGGAATCAATGATGCGCCTGTCCTCTCGCGCGCGGACATCGGAATCGCGATGGGGGCGATGGGCTCGGATGCGGCAATCGAGGCGGCGGATGTCGTGCTTATGGACGACGACCCAATGAAGATTGCGAAGGCGATTGGCATTTCCCGCAAGTGTCTCCGCATCGTGTACGAAAATATCGTCTTTGCACTTGTGATCAAATTTGCATGTTTAGCGCTCGGCGCTCTTGGAATTGCCAACATGTGGTTTGCCATCTTTGCAGACGTCGGCGTTATGGTTATCGCAGTCCTCAACGCAATCCGCGCCCTGAAGGCGTAGCGGAGCGGCGCACTGCCGGCGCACCGCCGGGGACGCTCGCCGGGGACGCACCCTTTTGTTCAATGGGGACGCACCCTTTTGTTCAGTGGGGACGCACCCTTTTGTTCAATGGGGACGC
>CAZBUW010000143.1:0-3115 GCA_964495195.1 uncultured Roseburia sp. | reverse complement strand
GAAAAACGTCCGTCTGTAATCAGCGCCACAGAAGAACCTAATCCCATTCCTGCGATGGCAGAGGTCGGATTCAGCATCTCGCGCATACCAGGTCCTCCCTTCGGCCCTTCGTAGCGAATGACAACAACATCTCCCTCTACAATCTTTCCTCCTTTGATTGCCGCGATGGCATCTTCCTCACAGTCAAAGACTCTCGCCGGTCCCTCGTGAACCATCATCTCCGCCACGACCGCGGAGCGTTTGACAACACCGCCATCCGGGGCAAGATTTCCCTTCAGCACGGCGAGACCGCCTGTCTTGCTGTATGGATTGTCAACCGGACGAATGACCTCCGGGTTCTTATTGACTGCGTTGGCAATATTTTCCCCAACCGTCTTTCCGGTGACCGTCATGCAGTCTGTATGTAATAATCCGATATCCGCTAACTCTTTCATCACAGCGTAAACACCGCCCGCCTCATTCAGATCTTCCATATAGGTAGGCCCTGCCGGTGCTAAATGGCAGAGGTTCGGCGTCTTCTCACTGATTGGGTTCGCGTAGGAAATGTCGAAATCAAATCCGACCTCATGTGCAATCGCCGGAAGGTGAAGCATACTGTTTGTGGAACATCCCAATGCCATATCCACGGTAAGTGCATTTAAGATGGCATCCTTTGTCATGATGTCCCTCGGGCGGATATTTTTACGATACATTTCCATCACTGCCATGCCCGCATGTTTCGCAAGTTTGATTCGCTCTGAATAAACTGCCGGAATCGTACCGTTTCCGCCAAGTCCCATGCCGAGCGCTTCGGTCAGACAGTTCATGGAGTTTGCAGTATACATACCCGAGCACGATCCACAGGTCGGGCAGGTCTTTGCCTCATACTCCCTGACATCCTCCTCCGTCATCGTACCTGCCGCATAGGCGCCGACCGCCTCGAACATGGAGGAAAGACTTGTCTTCTTCCCCTTCACATGACCTGCAAGCATCGGCCCTCCTGATACGAACACGGTCGGCACATTGATTCTGGCTGCCGCCATCAAAAGTCCCGGCACATTCTTATCACAGTTTGGCACCATGACGAGCGCATCGAACTGGTGGGCTGTCGCCATACATTCCGTGGAATCCGCAATCAAATCTCTTGTGACAAGGGAATATTTCATTCCGACATGTCCCATCGCGATTCCGTCACAGACTGCGATTGCAGGGAATACCACCGGCACACCGCCCGCCTCTGCAACGCCTAATTTAACAGCTTCCACAATTTTATCAAGGTTCATATGCCCCGGTACAATTTCGTTGTAGGAACTTACAATACCGACCATCGGTTTTTTCATTTCTTCCTCGGTAAATCCGAGTGCATTGAACAGGCTTCTGTGCGGCGCCTGCTGCATTCCTGCTTTTACATTATCACTCTTCATAATTATCACATTCCTTTAACCATTATTTTTTAGTATCTACTATACACTTTTTCACGTTAAAATGCAATAGCGTTACAAATCAAATCTCCCATCTCGGCTGTTCCCACCTGTGTGACGGAGGCCGTATCTTCCTTTTCCTGCGGCATGATATCGATGGTGCGGTAGCCGTCTTTCAATACTTTCTTGACCGCCGCCTCCACAGCGTCCGCTTCCTTATCTAAATCAAAGCTGTAGCGGAGCATCATGGCAGCGCTTAAGATGGTCGCAATCGGATTGGCAATTCCCTTTCCCGCGATATCCGGTGCTGAACCGCCGCTCGGCTCGTAGAGGCCGAACTTCGTGTCATTTAAGCTGGCGGACGAGAGCATTCCGATCGACCCTGTCACCATGCTTGCCTCGTCAGACAAAATATCGCCGAACATATTCTCTGTCAGGATGACATCGAACTGTTTTGGATCTTTGACGAGCTGCATTGCACAGTTATCGACTAACATATGCTCATAGCTCACCTCCGGATAATCCTTCGCCACGTCCTCAACGACTTTTCTCCAGAGTCTTGAGGAATCTAAGACGTTCGCTTTGTCGACGCTTGTGACTTTCTTTCTTCTCTTCATCGCAATGTCAAATCCGCGCTTTGCGATGCGGCGGATCTCCTCCTCCGTGTAAGTCAGCGTATCCGTCGCTGTCACAACACCGTTTACTTCCTCCGTCTTTCTCTCCCCAAAGTAGAGACCTCCGGTCAGTTCGCGCATGATCATCATGTCAAAACCGTCCCCGATGATATCGTCGCGCAGCGGACATGCCGCTTTCAATTCCTCGTAGAGATATGCCGGTCTCAAGTTTGCAAACAGATTTAAAGATTTTCTCAGCTTCAAAAGCCCCGCCTCCGGTCTTAAATCCGGCGATAGCTTGTACCACGGCGATGTCGCGGTATTGCCGCCGATAGAGCCCATCAGCACTGCGTCGGATGCCTTTGCCGACGCAATCGCCTCATCGGTCAGCGGCACTCCGGTCGCATCAATCGAACATCCTCCCATCAGAATCTCTTCATATTTAAACTTATGTCCGTAGACACTTCCCACTTTATCTAAGACTTTCTTCGCCTCCGCTACAATCTCCGGGCCGATTCCGTCCCCTGCAATCACTCCAATATGACATTCCATAATCCATACCTCTTTCCAAATAATCTTATTTTATCTATCATAAAGTATTACGCTATGGATTTCAATAAGATTACCCATTGTACTTTTTCATACTTGGTATAACTTTTGTTTATACAATTTTTGTTTATTATTACTTGTACGACTATTTATTGACCTGACCTTGTGATTTAATCAGGTTGTTCTAACTCTATTTCGTGGTCACTTTCTTGGCCACTCTGACCAAATATTTTATGTAAAACAAATCAGCCGTCTTATCTACCTGCTCTATCAAAGGTACGCGCACTTCATTCTGATATATCAAATCTATGCACCCTTGTCAAGTGATGAGTTTAAATATTTCTAAAAGCAAATTGTAAGTAAAGGTAGTTGATATATAACATCGCAAAATAATCTTAGGATAATTGCTAAAAAATATTGATATTATGTGTTCTATTGCGTATAATAAGATGTAAAGAAAGCAAAGAAAACCAAGCAACCATGAAAGGATGATGAACATGGAAGTAGCAAAAATTTCCAGCAAAGGACAGATTACCATTCCCATATCTGTGA
>CAZBUW010000142.1:0-3350 GCA_964495195.1 uncultured Roseburia sp. | reverse complement strand
CTCCCGCTCCTTCGCCACATCGTAGTTGATATCCTCGGCATGCGCCTTCAACTCATCAATCTGCTCCTGGGTGATGACCGGCTTACCGTTCTCGGAAAGCCCAAGTTCCATCTCTGTCTCCGCAAGCGCAATCCAGAGTCTTCTCCATGTGCGGAATTTCATATCCGGTGAAAAAATATACTGCATTTCCTTGCTTGCATAACGCTCTGAAAGCGGGCTGTTGTATCTATCTGTACTCATTTCTTGTTCTCCTTTTTCTTTCTTGCAGGCAGTTATCGTTCAAAGTCACCGCGGATATCTTCCTTTGGAGGCTCCATCGGATACTCTCCGGTAAAACATCCTTTGCAGATATGGTGTCCCTCCACCATCTCCTCAAGGCGCTCCACCTTAAGATACGCCAAAGAATCTGCGCCGATAATCTTGCAGATTTCATCAACAGAATGCTTGTAGGCAATCAACTGCTCACGCTCCGGGATATCCGTTCCAAAATAGCATGGCCACAAAAATGGCGGGGAACTGATTCTCACATGCACCTCCGTCGCACCTGCATCGCGGAGAAGTTTGATTGTCGGATTCGACGTCGTTCCACGGACGATGGAATCGTCAATCATGATGACACGTTTTCCCCTGACGGCCTCGCGCAAAACATTGAGTTTTACTTTTACACTCGACTCACGGCTGCTCTGCTTCGGCTTGATGAACGTTCTTCCCACATAGCTGTTTTTGACAAACGCGGTTCCGTATGGAATGCCAGATTCCATGGAATAGCCGAGCGCTGCCGCATTTCCTGACTCCGGAACGCCGACGACGACATCCGCATCCACCGGGGAGTCGATTGCTAAAAATCTTCCCGCCTTAATTCGGGAGCCATAGACGCTGACATTATCGATATGGCTGTCCGGTCTTGCAAAGTAAATATATTCAAAGATGCATCTCGCCTCTTTTTCCTTCGGCAGTGCCATCTCCATATTCGACTGTATCCCATTCTCCGGCGTGATTGTGACAATCTCCCCCGGAAGGACATCTCTTACAAATTCCGCTCCCACAGTGTCAAGCGCACAGGTCTCAGAAGCGATGATATATGCATTGTCCCGCTTTCCGATGCAAAGCGGTTTAAACCCGAACGGATCTCTCGCTCCAATCAGCTTTCTCGGACTCATCACAACGAGAGAATATGCTCCCTGAAGCTTTTTACAGGCGCGCAGCACCGCTTCCTCAGCGGTTTTAGACTTCAAACGCTCCCTTGCGATATGGTATGCAACAACCTCGGAATCGATTGTCGTCTGGAAGATTGCCCCCGTGTACTCTAAATCTTTTCGAAGCTCTGTCGCATTAATCAGATTTCCGTTGTGCGCTAATGCAAGGGTTCCCTTTACATAATTTAAAACCAACGGCTGTGCATTCTCTCTTGTGGACGCACCCGCAGTGGAATAGCGGACATGTCCCACTCCGATATCCCCCTTCATAGGCTCTAAATTTTCCTGTGAAAACACTTCGTTTACAAGTCCCATTCCCTTGTAAGCAGTCACTTTCGCCTTTGGAGCACCCGTCTCACTGACCGCGATACCACAGCTTTCCTGACCCCTGTGCTGCAATGCGAACAATCCGTAGTAAATACTTGACGCGACATCGCCGCCGTCGAAATCGTACATTCCGAATACACCGCACTCCTCGTGCAGACCGCTCTCATCGCTTCCGCCATTCCACGGAGTCTCTTTTTCAAATTCCTGGTTTACCATAGATTTATGACCTTTCCTATTCGAAAATTCTGTTAGTTGTGAAGCCTATGCAAATTTTTTGCCGGTTAATAATTCAAATGCCTCTTCATATTTTTCAATTGTCTTTGTGATGACATCCTCCGGAAGAAGATAATCGCTGTCCGGATTGGCTTTCAGCCAGTCGCGCACGAACTGCTTGTCGTAGGAAGGCTGTGATTTACCTGACTCATATCCCTCCAACGGCCAGAATCTTGAGCTGTCCGGCGTCAGCATCTCATCACCGATAACCACGTTTCCGTTCTCATCGAGGCCGAACTCAAATTTGGTGTCTGCAATAATGATTCCCTTGCTCAACGCGTATTCCGCACATTTTTTATAGAGTCTGATTGTGCAGTCTTTGATCTGTGCCGCGTAATCTTTTCCTTTTCCCGGGTAAAGTTTCTCGAGCACCTCAATACTCTGTTCAAAAGAGATATTCTCGTCATGGTCACCTAACTCAGCCTTCGTACTTGGCGTGTAGATTGGCTCCGGCAGCTTGTCTGACTCTTTGAGTCCCTCCGGAAGTCTGATTCCGCAGACGGTTCCATTCTCTTTATAGCTTGCCCAGCCGCTCCCTGTAATGTAGCCGCGCACGATGCACTCGATTGGGAGCATCTCTAACTTTTTGCACATCATGCTGTTTCCGTCAAATCTCTCCGCGCGGAAAAACTCCGGCATATCTTTCACATCGACAGAAAGCATATGGTTTGGAACGATATCCTTGGTAAAATCGAACCAGAATTTCGACATCTGTGTTAAGATGGCTCCCTTTTTGGTGATTTTGTTCTTTAAAATGTGATCAAATGCAGAGATTCTGTCTGTCGCAACGATGATAAGACTATCTCCGTTATCGTATACCTCGCGTACTTTTCCTTCTTTAAATGGCTTAAATTCCTGAATACTCATTTCTAATCCCATACCTTTCTGCTCGTTTGTTTTTATAACACTCTAACGAAAATTATAATACACCCGCTTTTGGAAAGTCAATTAACTTCGCCGAGTTTTGCGTTTCCGGCATGTAGAAAATAAAGCTCGTTTTATTACTATTTTTGTATATTTTAATTGTCTTATTAGTTTTACTAATAAACATAGTAAAACTTTCTTATTGACGTTTCCATAAAAAGGGTTATAATTCTTATAGGTAATTAGTATCAAAATTGAAAGGGGCTATTATGAGCGAAAGGCGTAAAGATGAGAGATTCCAAGTACATCTCTCTTTAAGTGTGTGTGATTTGTACCATAAAGAACAGAGTATTGTCTCCGGGCTCGACACACCGATCTCCGTGGAGAACCTCTCCCGCGGCGGTTTGTGTTTTGTATCCGAGGGTATCTTTCCTCTCGACTACTATTTTAACGCTTCACTTGATTTTCCAGAAGCCAGGGAGCCGCTTCATACTATTGTAAAAATTATCCGCAGTGAAGTTGCGGATCGCGATCTCTACCGCTACGGCTGCCAGTTCGTCGGGGACGCACCCTTTTGACCGATGGGGACGCACCCTTTTGTTCAACGGGGACGCACCCTTACAAAAATAGGGGCGGTAAAAAAAGTCCACTAAAGAGCAGCCATGATAGTCCCGATTGATGACTATCATG
>CAZBUW010000141.1:0-3365 GCA_964495195.1 uncultured Roseburia sp. | reverse complement strand
CCACAGACACCGGAATTGTTCTGCGGGCAATCGAGATGGAGGCGGAGGGAATTTTCCTTGCAAAGGCCATCGATGGTGTCTATGACAGCGATCCGAAGGAGAATCCAGACGCGAAGAAATATGATGAAATCTCAATTCAGGAAGTCATCGACAAAAAATTGGCAGTGATTGACCTTACTGCATCCATTATGTGTATGGAGAACAAGATGCCGATGTATATCTTTGGCTTAAATGAAAAAGATAGTATCGTAAACGCTATGAGCGGTAAATTCACCGGAACAAAGGTTACGGTATAGAAGGAAAATTGCAGCACGGTACGTGCGGAATGGAGATTATTATGGATGAGAGATTAGTTCAGTTTGATGAGAAAATGCAGAAATCATTGAACAATTTGTACGAGGAGTTCGGTTCAATCCGTGCCGGTCGTGCAAATCCACATGTGTTAGACAGATTGAGAGTCGATTATTACGGTACCCCGACTGCCATCCAGCAGGTGGCAAATGTCAGTATCCCGGAGCCTAGAATGATTCAGATTCAGCCTTGGGAGGCATCCATGGTAAAAGAGATCGAGAAGGCAATTCTCACTTCCGATTTGGGAATTAATCCGACGAACGACGGAAAAGTGATTCGTCTTCTTTTCCCGGAATTGACGGAGGAGAGACGTAAGGAGCTGGCGAAGGATGTCAAGAAGAAAGGCGAGAATGCGAAAGTTGCAATCCGCAATATTCGCCGTGATGCGAACGATTCTTTCAAGAAGCTTTCGAAATCTTCCGATATCTCTGAGGATGAGATTAAGCAGTTGGAAGATGGCACACAGAAGATGACAGACAAGTATATCTCTGAGATTGACAAGGCAGTTGAGGCGAAATCAAAAGAGATTCTTACAGTATAATGAGACAGGCACATACATAGTGCGTGAAGTTGAAGTGAAACGGGGACATGCCAGACACGCGTGTTCCCTTTTTCCGTGAAAGGAAGAGGTTAGAAAAATGAGAGTGCCGCAACATGTTGCAATTATTTTAGATGGAAACGGACGCTGGGCGAAGGCAAAGGGAATGCCGAGGAACTACGGTCACACGATGGGCGCAAAGAATGTGGAAGTCATCTGCCGCGATGCCTTCGAGATGGGAATCAAGTATCTGACACTCTATGCGTTCTCAACCGAGAACTGGAACCGTCCGGAGAGTGAAGTGGAAGCTCTGATGAAGCTTTTGGAAAACTATTTGAAGAACTGTATGAAGACCGCGGATAAGAACCATATCAGAGTGCGTGTCATCGGTGACAAGAGCAGACTCAGCGAGAAATTTCAGAGACAGATTGCCGAGTTGGAGGAACACTCGAAGGACAATGACGGGTTGAATCTGCAGATTGCAATTAACTACGGAAGTCGTGATGAGATGGTGCGCGCCATGAAGCACCTCGGTGCAGATATTGAGCGCGGAAAACTGAAGTCGGAAGAGATTACGGAGAGCGTGTTTGAACGTTATCTTGACACGGCGGAAATTCCGGACCCGGATCTTTTGATTCGCACAAGCGGAGAACAGAGACTGTCGAATTATCTTCTCTGGCAGCTTGCATACAGTGAATTTTATTTTACAAGTGTGCCGTGGCCTGATTTTCATAAAGAGGAATTAGAAGAGGCGATTGAAGCGTATAATAGACGTGACAGAAGATTTGGTGCATTGTCGGAAGAATAGGAAGGGAAAGGCATGGTAGAAAAATGTTTAAGACTAGATTGTTGAGCGGAATCGTTTTGGTGATTCTTGCGCTGATATTGATTATCACAGGCGGGGATGTCCTGTTGGCATCCACCCTGATTTTATCGTATATTGGGATGTTTGAGTTGTACCGCATCTTTCAGATTGAAAAGGAACTGGCGGGGATTGCAGGCTATCTCGCCATCACAGTGTTCTATTGCAACCTCCGGTTTGCATTCATTCCAGATGTGTTTATGTTTGTACTTGGATTTCTGGTGGTGTTGATGTTTGTCTATGTTTTCACATATCCAAAGTATAAGACGGAACAGATTCTTGCGGCTTTTTTTGCCGTGTTTTATGTGGGTGTGATGATGTCCTTCATCTATCAGACGAGGATGCTTGAGAAGGGGGCTTATCTGGTATGGCTGATTTTCCTCTGCTCCTGGGGATGTGACACCTGCGCTTACTGTGTGGGAGTCCTGATTGGAAAACATAAGATGTCGCCGAAATTAAGTCCGAA
Organism: uncultured Roseburia sp.; assembly: GCA_964495195.1. GTDB lineage: Bacteria > Bacillota > Clostridia > Lachnospirales > Lachnospiraceae > Roseburia. Next base: position 1,148 of record CAZBUW010000141.1, on the reverse strand, counting down.
AAAATCTGTTGAGGGGGCAGTCGGCGGAGTCGTCGGAACAGCGCTTCTGACAGCGCTTTACGGTGCGGTTTTCTCGGGACAGATGGAACTTACCACGGCAGAAATCTGGATTATGGCGGGAATTGCAGCCATTGGCGGTCTGATTTCCATGGTGGGAGACCTCACAGCGTCGGCTATCAAGAGGAATTATGATATCAAGGACTATGGAAAGCTGATTCCGGGACACGGTGGGATTTTAGACCGCTTTGACAGTGTCATTTTTACGGCGCCAATCATTTATTATCTGGTATCGAATGTGAGTTTTTAGACAGGAAAACAGAAGGGTGTGTGATGTTTCATGAAGAAAAAGATTGCAATCTTGGGCTCTACCGGTTCCATCGGAACACAGACGCTCGATATCGTGCGGGAACAGGGCGATATCGAGGTTGTTGCGATGGCGGCAGGGGGCAATATCACGCTGTTAGAGCAACAGGTTCGGGAGTTTCATCCGCAGTTTGTCAGCGTCTGGACGGAGGAGAAGGCAAAAGACCTTCAAACCAGAATCTCTGATACGAACGTGAAGGTGCTCTCAGGGATGGAGGGACTGACGGCGGTGGCTGTTGCCAAGGAGAGTGAGATTCTTGTGACAGCGATTGTCGGTATGCTTGGAATACGGCCGACGATTGCCGCAATCCGCGCGGGAAAAAAGATTGCGCTCGCGAACAAGGAGACGCTTGTGTGCGCCGGGCATATCATTATGCCGCTGGCGAGAGAGTGCAAGGTACCGATTCTTCCGGTGGACAGTGAACACAGCGCTATTTTCCAGTCTTTGCAGGGAAGAGCGGATAATGAGATTCACAGGATTTTACTCACCGCCTCCGGCGGGCCGTTCCGTGGAAAGACAAAGGAAGAACTTTCGCATATACAGGTGGAGGATGCCCTGCGGCACCCAAATTGGGAGATGGGAAGAAAGGTTACCATCGATTCATCCACTTTAGTCAACAAGGGGCTTGAGGTCATGGAGGCAAAATGGCTCTTTGGGGTATCGTTAGACCAGATTCAGGTGGTTGTTCATCCGCAGAGCGTCATTCACTCGGCGGTGGAATATGAGGATGGCGCTGTCATTGCGCAGCTTGGAACGCCGGATATGAGACTCCCAATCCAGTATG
>CAZBUW010000140.1:0-3608 GCA_964495195.1 uncultured Roseburia sp. | reverse complement strand
CATAGAGATACTGATGAAAACGGACTTCTGTGGATAAAACTGCGGAAACTCAAGTTTTTCTCTTCTTGATTTGTGATTTTAGAAATGGTAATATATCAGTGTTGCATTTTAATAAGAAGAAAATGTAAAAACTTTTTGAGATAAATGAAAGGATAGAAACGAGATGGACCTGAAAGAAAAAGCTATTTTGGCACACAAAGAATGGAACGGAAAATTAGAGACTGTTGCAAAATCAAAGGTTAATTCGCGCGAGGATTTAGCAATCGCCTACACACCGGGTGTAGCAGAACCGTGTAAAATCATTGCGGAGGATAAAGAGGCTGCCTACACCTACACGATGAAATCGAACACGGTGGCTGTCATCTCCGACGGAAGCGCTGTCTTAGGTCTCGGCAACATTGGTCCTTACGCCGCCATGCCGGTCATGGAGGGAAAATGCGTTCTGTTCAAGGAGTTTGGCAACGTCAACGCCGTACCAATCTGCTTAGACACACAGAATACCGAAGAAATTATCGCAACCATCAAAAACCTCGCACCTGCTTTCGGCGGTATCAATTTAGAGGACATCTCCGCACCACGCTGTTTTGAGATTGAAGAACGGCTGAAAGATATGCTCGACATCCCTGTCTTTCACGATGACCAGCATGGAACTGCAATTGTAGTTTTAGCAGGCATCATAAACGGACTGCGCGTGACCGGCAAGAAAAAGGAGGACTGCCGCGTCGTTGTAAACGGTGCGGGCTCTGCCGGAGTCGCCATCACCAAACTGCTTTTGACTTACGGTTTTTTACATGTTACCATGTGCGACCGTGATGGCATCATCGGAAAAGATTACCCGAACCTCAACTGGATGCAGAAAAAAATGACGGAGGTGACAAACCTTGAGAACCGGAAGGGAACCCTCGCCGACGCTTTAAAGGGCGCAGATATCTTCGTCGGTGTCTCCGCTCCAAACATTGTCTCCCCTGAGATGGTCTCTTCCATGAACAAAGATTCCATCCTCTTTGCCATGGCAAATCCTGTCCCGGAGATTATGCCGGATGTCGCAAAAGCTGCCGGAGCCCGCGTAGTCGGAACCGGCAGAAGCGATTTTCCGAATCAGGTCAACAACGTCATCGCATTTCCGGGCATCTTTAAGGGGGCGTTAGAAGGCCGCGCCACCCAGATTACGGAGGAGATGAAACTCGCCGCCGCCGAGGCCCTTGCCGGTCTCGTCTCCGACGAGGAGCTCTCCGATGAATTCATTATGCCGGAGGCGTTTGACCCTCGCGTAGCGGAAGTGGTAAGTCAGGCTGTGAAGTCTCACATCACCCAGTAGGTTCATCCATGGGTCAGGAAACGCACTCCTCCCCGCATATGTGGGGAGACAAACACTACTATTCTTTCGATTACTACCTAAAGACGGTCTACGGTGAAAAAATATACCGCCTGTCCTTAAACGGCGGCATGACCTGCCCGAACCGCGATGGAACACTCGGTTCACGCGGGTGCATCTTCTGCAGTGCGGGCGGCAGCGGCGACTTTGCCGCTGCCCCGCGCTCATCCGTCAGCGAACAGATTGAGGAGGCAAAAGGCCGGATTCAGGCAAAATCCTCCTGCAAAAAATTTATCGCCTATTTTCAGGCATATACGAACACCTACGCACCCGTCTCCTATCTGCGCGCCATTTTTGAGGAGGCAATCTCGCACCCTGACATTGTCGCACTCTCGATTGCGACCCGATGCGACTGCCTCTCCGATGATATTTTAGACCTCTTAGCCGAACTGAATCAGATCAAACCGGTCTGGGTCGAACTTGGTTTACAGTCCATACACCAATCGACCCACGACTTTATCCGGAGCGGCATAACACTCGCACAGTTTACTACCGCCGTCTCCCATCTTCACGAAAGAAAGATTGACATCATTGTCCACTTGATTTTAGGCCTGCCAAACGAGACAAAAGAAATGATGCTTGCCTCCCTCGACTATGTGACAAAACTTCCTGTCTCGGGAATCAAGCTTCAACTGCTCCACGTCCTGAAGGGCACAGATCTCGCCGATTACTATGAGGCACATCCGTTTCCCCTTTTCGACCTGGAAGATTATTGTAACTTCGTCGTGGATTGTCTGGAACGGATTCCAAAAACAATCGTAGTCCATCGCCTGACCGGGGACGGACCGCGCAAACTTCTCTTAGCACCGCTTTGGAGTACCGATAAAAAGCGGGTGTTAAACACCATCCAGCGTATCTTAAAGGAACGGGATACCTGGCAGGGAAAGGAACGATCATTTTATGGCTGAACCATTTACAATATATAAACTGACAATTTTAAACATGTTGGACAAAGTGGATTTTCCATTGACAAACACACAGATTTCCAACTTTTTCTTAGAGCAGGAATACACGGATTACTTCCGTGTCCAACAGGTCATCGGAGAACTCGTGGACGCCGCGCTCATCTCACCGGAGTCCACTCACAACAACACGCAGTACCGCATCACGGACGCCGGCAAGGAGACACTCGGTTTCTTCCGCGACAAAATCTCGGACGCCATTGAGCGCGACACATTGGCCTACTTTGAAAAAAATAAGCTGGAACTGCGCAACGAGAACTCCATTCTGGCGGATTATTATAAGACACCGAACCAGGATTACGCCGTACGCTGCCAATACCGTGTCAAAGGGCAGAATATGATTGATCTGACCCTCACGGTAAAGACGCGGGAACAGGCGGAGGCAATCTGCGACAACTGGAGTACTTCCACCGATGACGTGTACGCTTATCTGATGGACATTTTAATGAAATAGAGGGATAAAATTATGGCAAAACAGAACTGGAAACCCGGCAATATGCTCTATCCACTCCCGGCGGTGATGGTGAGCTGCCAGGGCAGTGACGAAAAACCGAATATCATTACAGTGGCGTGGGCGGGCACGGTGTGCACCAACCCGCCGATGCTCTCCATCTCTGTGCGGCCGGAGCGCTACTCCTACCATCTGATTGAGGAATCGATGGAATTTGTGGTAAATCTCACCACAAAGAATCTGGTGAGAGCAACTGACTTCTGCGGTGTCCGCTCAGGGCGCGACGTCGACAAATTCAAGGAGTGTCATCTGACGCCGCTTTCCTCCCAACACATCAAAGCGCCCGGCATCGCGGAGAGCCCGGTCAACATTGAGTGCAGGGTGCGGGAGATTAAGCCGCTCGGCAGTCACACGATGTTTCTCGCCGATGTGGTCGGTGTGACCATCGAGGATTCCCTGTTAGATGAGAAAAATAAATTCGATCTGAACACGGCAGGGCTTGTGACCTACTCCCACGGAGAGTATTTTCTCCTCGGGCAAAAGCTCGGAAGCTTCGGGTACAGCGTGGCAAAAAAGAAAAAGAGATGAAACGAGAGAACGCACCGCCGGGGACGCACCCTTTTGTCCGGTGGGGACGCACCCTTTTGTTCAATGGGGACGCACTCTTGAGGGCTGGCTTACATAACTTCGTTACATATCACAAAAAGAGATACTGTTTTGCGGATTTGGAAATGAATTAGAATCTCTTAATATCTTTGTATTACACCAGCAATCAGCAGACACGATGTCTGCGGAAGGCACAACTGAGCCATGGATGGCG
>CAZBUW010000139.1:0-3649 GCA_964495195.1 uncultured Roseburia sp. | reverse complement strand
TGCGTCCCCATTGAACAAAAGGGTGCGTCCCCATTGAACAAAAGGGTGCGTCCCCACTGAACAAAAGGGTGCGTCCCCGCTGAACAAAAGGGTGCGTCCCCATTGAACAAAAGGGTGCGTCCCCGTTGAACAAAAGGGTGCGTCCCCGGCGGACAATATAAAAGGAGCTGTTGAAAACAACAGCTCCTTTTAAGAGGGGTTATAAAAGAAAGGGGTTTTACCTGAAAACGGCATATATCTTACTTTTCATGGAAAACTGTAAAATAAGTGTATTTCCCTGCCGTCTAAATACATTATAGCATTATATTTTGAAATTGAAAGTCCGAAATTCGAGGAATGGTCTCTGAATTCGACATTTTAAAAAGTTTTTTAAAGTTTTCAGAGAAAATCTCGGAAGCCTTGATTTATCTGGGGTTGACGGCTTCTAAAAGATGGCGAAAGCGGAAGAAAAAAATCGAGAATGGGAGGATGGTACTTGCAAGAAAAGGGTGGTTTGTTGTATGATAAGAATTAATGGAATTCCTAAATTTGATTCGAGTGTCAAAATATGCGAAAAAAGCAAGAGTTCGTCTAGATGAAAATATTGTCGACGAGGGACTTGGGGTATATAATAGAAGTAAGTTTCAGTAAAGGGAAGTTGTACAAAAAATACTCCGGCAGAGTAGAACGAGAGAAAGGAAAGGTTAGAGTATGAATTTATTTTCTGGATTGGAAAAGTTTGGAATTAAGGCGGACGACACTGCCAACCTGTTTGAGGAGGAGAAGAAGGATGCAGGTCCTGTGACGAAGACAGATACGGGGGAGGAGATTCCGGCGGAATCGTCTTTCCTGTTGGAGAAGGCAGTTCGCTGTACCGTTTGTGATAAGGTGTTTAAGACAAAGATGGTAAAGAACGGGCGTGTGAAACGTTTGGAGCCGGATTTCGATTTGAGACCGAGGTTTCAGTATATCGATACGACAAAGTATGATGTGTTGTCCTGCCCGTATTGTGGCTATACAGCGATTACACGTTATTTCGAGCATCTGACGTCTGTTCAGATTAAGATGGTAAAGGAGCAGGTCTGCGCGAACTTTAACGGAGTGTTGGGACCGGATCTTCCGGTACTTCCGGAGGAGTACAGCTACGATGAGGCAATTGAGCAGTACAAGCTGGCACTGTTCTGCGCGATGGCGAAGAAGGCGAAGACCAGTGAGAAGGCCTACACCTGTTTGAAGATTGCATGGCTGTTCCGTGGAAAAGCAGAATCGCTCACAGGCACGGACGAGGAGACGTTAAAACAGAAGGCAGAGTGCAAGGAGCAGGAGGACGCATTTTATCTTCAAGCCTATGAGGGATTGATGAAGGCTGTTTCGACGGAGATGTTCCCAATCTGTGGTATGGATCAGACTACAGTGGATTATCTGCTCGCAGCAATGTCCTACAATCTGAAGAAATATGATGTCGCTTCTAAGCTGATTGCAGGAATTATGACATCCTCCACAGCGGGTCAGAAGATGAAGGACCGCGCTTACGATATGAAAGAGAAGATTATTGCGGAGATAAAAAAGAGCAAATAGCAGCGAGGGATGAAAAGAGGCATACATGATTGAAATCATGATTCATTTGGACGCGGAGGCAAAAGAGCCGCTCTATGAACAGATTTACAATTACATAAAGAAGAACATGGAAGACGGTAAGATTTCTCACGGAGAAAAATTACCGTCTACGCGTTTTCTGGCAAGATATCTTCAGGTCAGCCGCAGCACGGTGGAACTTGCCTATGAACAGCTCCGGTCGGAGGGATATATTGAATCGATTCCCTGCAGGGGCTATTTTATTTGTGATATCGAGGAATTGTACCGGTTAGAGAAGACGAACCAAAGTGAGGAACCTAAGCAGCAGAAACAGGAGCGGCAAAAAGAGTCAAAGATTGTTATTGATTTTTCTGCGAACGGGATTGATGCAGAGCATTTCCCGTTTCACATATGGAGAAAACTCCATCGTGATGTTCTGCTCGAGGAGACGGAAGATATCCTTGAACCCGGCGACAGCAATGGGGAGGAGGGACTGCGGGAGGCCATTGCAGGATACCTTTATCAGGCGCGGGGGGTGAACTGTACGGCGGAACAGATTGTAATCGGAGCCGGAAATGAGTATCTGCTGATTCTCTTAGCGCAGCTGCTCGGAGAGCGCAAAGTTGTGGCGATGGAAAATCCGACTTACCTGCAGGCGTACCACACGTTCTGCAATATCGGCTGGAAGGTGGAGGCAGTTTCCGTCGATGAGGAGATGCGGACTGTATTTGAGAAAAGGGAGCCGGATATTGTCTATACGATGCCGTCCCATCAGTTCCCGATGGGCCATGTGATGCCGATGAAAAAGCGGGTGGAGCTGCTGCATTGGGCAGCGGAGAAAGAGGAGCGGTATCTGATTGAGGACGACCACGACAGTGAATACCGCTATAAAGGAAAACCGATTCCTTCCCTGCAGAGCATCGATACCGGGGAGAACGTCGTCTATTTGGGGACATTCTCGAACAGTATCTCCCCGGCGCTGCGTGTCAGCTACATGGTGCTTCCGGAGCGCCTGTGCCAAAGATATCAGGAGAAATGCCGCTTTTATTCCACGACCGTACCAAAACTCTCCCAGAGGGTGCTTGAACTTTTTTTGGAGGAGGGGCATTTTGGAAGACATCTGAATCGGATGAGGAGCGTGTATCGCGGCAAACATGATTTTTTACTGGCGGAATTAAAAAAATATAGCTGGGTTCGCCATATCTATGGGGAGAACGCGGGACTTCACCTGTTGGTGGAGGTGAATACGGCGCTCCCGGAGCAGGGACTTGTGGATAAGCTGAAAAAAAGCGGGGTCCGTGTGGAAGGATTGTCCCACTACGATATCAAAGAGGGGAGAGAGCGGAGGTATCCGGTTCTTTTGCTCGGCTATGCGAACCTGAGCGAGGCGGAGATGAAAAGAGGACTAGAACAGATTGAAAAATCGATAGAGGGCGAAAGCGGTATATAAAAAAGTCTGTGGCGGTGAAAATCGTCACAGACTTTTTTGCAAGCGTCAGACGCCGGCTGTGTATGTTAAGTCAATTACTGGTTCGCTTTTTCTGCCTCCTGCATTTTCATGGCGCGCACTTTTAACGGCAGTCCGAACAGTGTGATGAAGCCCTCTGCATCGTGGTGGTCGTAGAGATCGCCGGTGGTAAAACTTGCGAGGGATTCACTGTATAACGAGTAAGGGGAGGTCGTTCCGGCTTTGATGATATTTCCCTTGTAGAGTTTGAATTTCACCTCACCTGTCACATATTCCTGCGTGGATGCAACGAAGGCTTTGACCGCATCGCACAGCGGAGTAAACCATTTTCCTTCGTAGACAATCTGTGCAAGTTTGTTGCCCATGTCTTTTTTGACTTCCATGGTAGCCCGGTCGAGGACTAACTCCTCCAACTGCTGGTGAGCTTCCAGCAGGATGGTTCCGCCCGGTGTCTCATAGACGCCGCGGGATTTCATGCCGACCACACGGTTTTCCACGATGTCGACGATTCCGATTCCGTGTTTTCCACCTAGTTTGTTGAGTTCGCGGATGATGTCAGAGACTTTCATTTTCTTGCCGTTGACAGAGGTCGGAACACCCTCTTCAAAGGTCATGGTCACATATTCT
>CAZBUW010000138.1:0-3841 GCA_964495195.1 uncultured Roseburia sp. | reverse complement strand
AAATGGAATCTCAGAGACCGCATAAATAAGGGCTTAGAGATTCCGAGAGTCTATACATCACGAAAGGAGAAAAAATTATGAGAATAATGAAAAACGTAGGTGTCCGCACTAAGATTCTGATTCCTATTATCGGACTGGGTATCATTGTGATATTGATGGTGGTAATGTCGTACAACGGAATGAGCAGTATCATGAGCGCAAGTACGGAAATTGCGGAAAATTATTCCCCATCACAGTCGATGGCGGGCAATTTCGAGTCCTATTTCCAAATTTTGCAAAAAGATGCTTATGCGCACATCGTTGCCAACGATGCTTCTACGTATGAAGGGATTGAGTCAGAAATTTCAGACACAACTGCGGAACTGGACGCTATTATCGAAGAGTTTGAGGCGGGGCTTGACAAGGGAACACAGGAGGATGATCTGTTCGAGGCGTTTAAAGACACATACGAGGAGTTCATACCGGTGCTTTCAGAACTGATTGAGAAAAGCACAAGCGGTGATGATGATGCAGCCATGAGTATTGCAAATAATGAGATTACGCAGCTGGGCTTAACGGCAAGTGAACAGCTTGTAGCATTGAAGCAATATGAGGATGACGCGATGGATGCGGCCATAGCTGACAGCAAGAACACATATAATATCGCCGTGGCGGGAGGAATCGCCATTTCGGTTATTGGTATCGTACTTGTAGTTTTATCGATTATGTGTGCAAATTTTCTTATTGTGAAACCATTGCTTTCCATGAACAGGGATCTTGTTGCAATCGTTGATGAGATAGCTGCGAAAAAGGGGGACCTTACAAAGAGAATTGGAATTGACGGCAAGGATGAACTTGGATGTCTTGCAGGCGGCATAAACACGTTTATAGAGACGCTGCAGGGGATTATGGCGGAAATTACAAAGGGCGCTGTAGATCTGGAAACAATTGTCAATAAAGTATCGGGCAGTGTTTCAGCGGCAAACGGAAGCTCGTGTGATATTTCTGCCGCGATGGAAGAGCTTTCCGCATCTATGGAGGAGGTTTCCGCTACGACGGCAGGCGTAAACGAAAAAATTACGAATCTTGGCACTGACGGCGAGCAGCTCGCAAGTGCGTCGACTGATTTGCGCGCATATGCGGATGAGATGGAAAAACGCGCAGACGAGCTTCAAAATACGGCGGTTACAAATAAGAATAATACGAACACTGTCATCGAAAACATACTTTCTTCCCTCAGCCAGGCTATCGAGGATTCAAAGAGCGTGGAGCGCGTAAATGACCTGACGAATCAGATTCTGGATATTTCATCACAGACAAACCTTCTTGCGCTCAACGCATCAATTGAAGCCGCAAGGGCGGGTGAGGCAGGAAAGGGATTTGCGGTTGTTGCAGACGAAATCAGACAGCTTGCTGATTCGAGCCGTGAAACGGCGGGCAATATCCAAAACATCAATAATATGGTGACATCTGCCGTACATGAACTTGTAAAGAACGCTGACGAGATGATCAAATACATAAATGAAACGATTCTTTCGGATTACGACGGATTTGTACAAAGCGGTTCACAGTACCGCAATGACGCCGTACATGTAAATGAAGTTGTGACGCAGTTTAGTGAAATGTCAACCAGAGTCCAGCAGTTTCTCAGGGAGATTATGGAAGCGGTACAAGGTATCACTGCATCCATCGAGGAGAGCACAAATGCCGTTACGACATCTGCAATGAACACAAACGAGCTTGTCGATGGCATTTCGCAGATATCAGTGGAAATGGAGAACAACAGTGAGATTGCCGTTCACCTCAAGACAGAAGCGGATAGATTTGTTAATCTTTAAAAAAAGGGGCGGTGTAACAGTAATTTAGTAACAGTAATTTCCCTAAAAAAGTAATTGTATCATCTGCCGATTCGTATTAAAATAGTACATAGAGTGAAAAACGATATGTGAAATTTTTCACAAGAAAGGGCAGGTTATTTTAAAATGACAAAAGAGTTATTAAAACGCAGTGAAGTAAGAGAAGAGGATACATGGAAAATCGAGGATATGTATCTTTCCACACAGGCATGGGAAGCCGATCTTGCAGAAATCGAGAAACTTGCAGCTTCTCTCGAGAAGCTGGAGGGAAAAGTGACCGCATCTGCAAAAAATCTTCTGTTTGTATGTGATACCATGGCATCCCTCTCGCAAAAAATTGATCTGGCATACAATTATGCAGAGCGCTTGAGCGATGTCGATACCACAAATCAGAAGCATCTGGCGATGAAGCAGAAAATGTTTGCGGTGTATGCCAATGTCTCAAGCCGTCTGGCATTTATCAACCCGGAGATACTTGAGACCCCGGAGGAAACGCTCGTGCGCTTCTATCAGGAGGAGGAGAAACTCGAATTCTACCGCAAGTGGATTGATGAAATCTGGCGTTTGAAGCCGCACAGTTTATCCGCGGATATGGAGAAGCTTCTCGCTTCCGCAAACGAGATCTGTGAAAATCCGAGTCAGACTTTTTCCATGTTCAACAATGCGGATGTCAAGTTCCCGGAAGTCACGGACGAAAACGGTGAAAAAATACGAATCACACAGGGACGTTTTGTCCAATTGCTTGAATCTGCCGACCGCCGCGTCAGAAAAGAGACATTTGAACGCTATTATGAGATCTACCGCCAGTTTATCAATACGATGGCAAGTACCTACAGCGGACAGGTGAAACAGTTGATTTTCAACGCGAGAGCCAGAAAATACTCCTCCACGTTAGAGACCGCGGTCAACGCGAACAACGTCTCTCCAAAAGTATATGAGAACCTTGTAAAAACAGTCAATGCAAATTTAGATAAGCTGCACCACTATGTGAGACTCCGCAAAAAATGTCTCGGGGTGGAGGAACTGCACATGTACGATATCTATACTCCGATGATCCCGGACGCAGCAAAAAAAGTCAGCTTTGAGGAGGCGAAGGAGACTGTCTTAAAAGCGCTCGCTCCGCTGGGTGAGGATTACATTGCAAAGGTAAAAGAGGGATTTGAGAACCGCTGGATCGACATTTATGAGAACGAGGGAAAGAGAGGCGGCGCTTATTCAGCCGGCGTATATGGCACGCATCCTTATGTCTTATTGAACTACAATGGTACATTGGACAACATGTTTACCTTGGCGCATGAGATGGGTCATGCGATGCACTCCTATTACTCGAATGAGGCACAGCCATACATCTATTCCCAGTACAAAATTTTTGTGGCGGAAGTCGCTTCGACCTGCAACGAGATTCTGCTGATGGAGTATCTGTTAAAAAATACGACCGACAAGAAAGAGCGCGCCTACCTGTTAAACCACTATTTAGACAGCTTTAAAGGCACTGTCTACCGCCAGACCCAGTTCGCAGAATTTGAGATGCGGACGAACAGGATGGTGGAGGACGGCGAGAGTCTGACGGCAGAGACCTTAAACCAGACCTACCTCGAATTAAACAAAAAGTACTACGGTGCTGATATGGTTTCGGATGATGAAATTGCGTTGGAGTGGGCCAGAATCCCGCATTTTTACTACAATTTCTATGTGTATCAGTATGCGACCGGCTTCTCGTCCGCGGTGGCGATTGCGCACAACATCTTAGAGAACGGTGCACCGGCGGTGGAGCAGTACAAAAAATTCCTCTCCGGCGGATGTTCGATGGCTCCGGTGGAACTCTTAAAGATTGCGGGAGTCGACATCACAGAGCCAAAGTCAATTCAGGATGCCTTAGATGTCTTTGGCGGTATCATCGACGAGTTAGAGGCTCTCGTATCGGAAAACTAGCCGCTGGCTATGGCTGAACTGTTAGGGTTGTTTCACGAACAAGAATTGTATATATGGGAAACTTAAGATTTTAT
>CAZBUW010000137.1:0-4058 GCA_964495195.1 uncultured Roseburia sp. | reverse complement strand
GCTGAAGTCTCACGACCTCAGCGATTTTTCTTTGGGGACTTTTTTTACAGCCCCTATTTTTATTCATTGCCGTCTTCGCCTATCACTAACGAACCAGCAAAGATTTTCCTGTCATCTCCGCAGGCTGTTCCATTCCCATCAGTTCAATCATGGTCGGAATGATGTCTGCAAGGCATCCGTTCTCCGCTAACTTGTACGCAGGATCTGCGTTGACTAAGATAAACGGAACCGGATTGGTTGTGTGCGCGGTGAATGGAGCCCCCGTCTCATAGTCGACCAACTGCTCTGCGTTTCCGTGGTCCGCGCAGATGAACATCTGTCCGTCAACCTCTTTTAACGCTTCCACTGCTTTTCCAACACAGGCATCAACCGTCTCAACTGCCTTGACAGCGGCTTCCATGATACCGGTATGTCCCACCATATCCGGGTTGGCAAAGTTAATGATAATTACATCGTATTTGTCAGAACGGATTGCTGCGCACAACTTGTCGCAGACTTCCGGTGCACTCATCTCAGGCTGTAAGTCGTATGTTGCAACCTTCGGGGATTTTACAAGAATTCTGTCCTCGCCCTCGTTCGGCTCCTCCACACCGCCGTTGAAGAAGAATGTAACATGTGCATATTTCTCTGTCTCCGCGATTCTTGCCTGCTTCTTGCCGTGTGCTGCAAGATACTGACCGAAGGTATTTTTCAGTTCCACTTTCTTGAATGCAACTTCTTTGTTCGGAATCGTCACATCATACTCTGTGAAGCAGATATATGTCACTGCTTTTCTCGCACCTCTGTCAAATCCGTCAAACTCATCTGCACAGAAAGCTCTCGTTATCTCACGCGCGCGATCCGGACGGAAATTGAAGAAAATAACAGTATCGTTATCTTTTACAGTCGCTAATGCCTTGCCATCCTTTTCAATGACCGTCGGTACAAAAAACTCATCGGTGACATCTTTTGCATAGGATGTTTCCATTGCGGATACTGCGCTGCCAGCCACTTCACCCTCACCCTTTGTCAAAGCGTTGTATGCCTTCTCGACGCGGTCCCATCTGTTGTCACGGTCCATCGCATAGTATCGTCCGCTGATTGACGCAATCTGTCCGACGCCAATCTCTTTCATTTTTGCTTCGAGTGCTTCCACAAATCCTTTCCCGGAGGTAGGCGCTGTATCACGTCCATCTAAGAAACAGTGGACATAGACGTTGGAAATGCCCTCTTTCTTTGCCATCTCAAGCAATCCGTAGAGATGTGTATTGTGGCTGTGAACACCGCCGTCTGAAAGCAGTCCGAACAGGTGCAAATCAGAGCCGTTCTTCTTTACGTTCTCCATCCCTTTCAACAGTGCTTCATTTTTGAAAAAGTCGCCATCCTCAATCTCTTTCGTGATTCTTGTCAGCTCCTGGTATACAATTCTTCCTGCACCCATATTCAAATGTCCGACTTCAGAGTTCCCCATCTGTCCGTCCGGAAGTCCTACCGCCAATCCGCTTGCATATCCCTTTACGAACGGATAATCCTTCATCAATCCGTCCATAACAGGTGTCTTCGCCTGCGCAACAGCGTTACCCTCTGTTTTCTCATTCAGACCATATCCATCTAAAATCATTAATACGGTTGGTTTCTTACTCATACTTGATTCCTCACTCTTTCTATATATTACCTGATACTATCTTTTTCCTGTCCTATTATAGTACCCTTTCCATTTTTGCGCAACAATCCCCGGACATTTTATTTTAAAAATCGTAACAGTTCAGCCATAGCGCATCGCACAGACGAATCATGCTTGCATGAATAAGAATGTGCGATACGCTGTGAGCGGAGCGCCCGTTTATGAGCAAAGTTAGCTGCAAAGCAGCGGGAAAGCACCGCAGGTGCGTCTTTGCGAATGGCGCGGGCTGAACTATTTTAAGTTCCCCACGATATCAATCGGGTTTCCATCTAAATCTTTTCCCCCTGATATCCACACATTCCTGTATTTCTCACTCTCGGAATCATACAAAACCGCAGCTTCATTTGTGACATCCGCATTCCTATCATAAAAATATCCCGCGTCATCAATCAATACCTGATTTGAAATTGCCGCCAAATATTCGTAAAACTCTGCTTTCTCCGCATCCTCTGTCAAAAGACGCGTGGTCCTGTTCTCCTGTATGCAGGGCACATAGCGCATCCTCAGTTCTCCGCTCCTGTCAATCACAATCTGCGCCACCGTCGTGTAGAGGCTTCCTGTCGAAAACCAGAAGTTTCCCAGACTGTATGCCACTGGCGCGCCATTGATAAAAGATGCTCCCTGCATTCTGTGCGGATGTCCTCCGATAACAGCATCCGCCCCCGCCTCCACCAGCTGGCTGGCGTAGTCAGTCTCCTCCGCATCAAAATAGACTTGTCCTTCCGTTCCCCAGTGTGCAATGGCAATCACATAATCACTTGTCCGGTCAGCTTCCTCAATCACAGAGAGATATTTTTCCGGATGAAGCATCTTTAAGACGCCTGCCGAATGCTCCGTCGCTTCTTTTGTAAAATTGGTCGAGCGCTCAATCTCCGTCGCGGAAACAATCGCTATCTTTTTTCCGTTAATCACAAAATAGACTATTTTTTCTGCTTCATCGAGATTCTCCCCGGCGCCCACATATGGAATTCCGGCACCTCTAAGCGTCTCTAACGTAGAGAGCAGTCCTTCCTCTCCATAGTCATACACATGATTATTTCCCAGCGACGCAAGGTCTGTTCCCAACTCATGCAGCAGACTCACCTTCTGCATATCAGCAGCAAAGGTATAGGCTTTTCCCGCGAGTGGTGTCCCTCCATCGGCATAGACAAACTCGTTGTTTGCAACCATGATATCCGACTCATTCAAAAGCTGCAGCAAATCCCCAGAGATGCATTTCGTCAAATCACTTCCCTCGTCCCTATATTTCTGCATCGTGCACCAGTCCTCGTCAAAATTAATGTCTCCGATAAAACTAAAAACAGCCTCCTCCTCACTGCCACTCTCCATCCAGTAGACATTGTCGAGGCGGTAGCGCTCAAATCCGCACTCCCTGCAGTAGTCAAGCCATAATACATGGATGGATTTTCCGGTACATTCATACCAGAGATTCGTATCCTGCACATTACTTTCGCTCTCCTGTGCAATGCGCTCTATCATCTGATTTCCATAAACAGCATTTATCCACATCAAAAAAGATTCATTCACCGGATATCCGGCAATGAATTCCCTCGTTACACCCTTTAAGATTGTCTCATACGCATCTGACATATCCGTGATTTGCTGCTGTCCTTCTGCCTCCATCTGCTGTACTGTCGCTTCCACCGGAATATTTGCGCCATCCCGCTCTTTTATCCCTGCTATTTCACTTACGATCGTAATCTCCGTCGGCTGCACGTCTGAGGCACACCCTGCTATCATCCCAAGTAAAACGAGAACGGGAAGAACTTTCTTTCTCCACCCATTCCTCATATCGTTGCTCCAATGTTAGAATAACTCTATTATAACAAAATGCCGAAAGAAAAAAAGGCGCCTATATGGACTGAATTCGCCCAAATCTACGCCTTTTTCACCTTTTTATAAAAATTAATAGTTCACGATTATAAATAACTTGTTATTTATAATTTACGATTTTTCCGAAATCTGCTTTCAGGGAAGCTCCGCCGACTAAACCACCATCGATATCCGGCTGTGCAAACAGCTCTGCTGCATTTCCCGCATTGACAGATCCGCCGTACTGGATACGCACTGCTTCTGCGGTTGAAGCATCATACATCTCGGCGATGCAGTCACGAATTCCTTTACATACTTCCTGAGCCTGCTCTGTGGTAGCAGTCTTTCCTGTTCCGATTGCCCAGATTGGCTCATAAGCAATCACCATGCTCTTCACCTGCTCAGCGGTTACTCCGGCAAGGTCAGATTTGATCTGAAGACGAATCCAATCCATGGTCACACCCATCTCTCTCTGCTCTAAGGACTCTCCGCAGCAGAGAATTGGTGTCAGATTATGTTCAAATGCTTTCTTAACTTTCTTATTTAACATGCAATCGCACTCTTTGAAGTAGTCGCGTCTCTC
>CAZBUW010000136.1:0-4105 GCA_964495195.1 uncultured Roseburia sp. | reverse complement strand
GTGAGCGAGGTGCTCGGCGAGAAATGTCCGACAAAAATCACACGAATCGGCGTGAAGGACGTATTCGGAGAGTCAGGCCCTGCGAAGGAACTGCTCCACAAATATGAGCTGGATGCCGAGGGCATCTGCCGCAGAATAGAGGAGGAGATGGGAAAATGAGTGAGAAGACAAGAGCCTACGCGAAAAAGCTTGTATCCCAGATGACATTGGAGGAGAAGATGAGCCAGATGGTATACGAGTCTCCTGCAATTGAGCGCCTCGGGATACCGGAGTACAACTGGTGGAATGAAGCGCTGCACGGGGTGGCAAGAACAGGTGTCGCGACCGTATTCCCGCAGGCGATTGCTCTGGCGGCAACCTTTGACAAAGAACTGTTGAAGGAAATCGGAGATGTGGTCTCTACGGAGGGAAGAGCAAAATTCAATGAGTTTTCCAGACGCGGGGATCATGGCATATACAAGGGGCTTACTTACTGGGCGCCGAATGTCAACATTTTCCGCGACCCGAGATGGGGAAGGGGACACGAGACATACGGCGAGGACCCATACCTCACCGGAGAACTCGGAATCAGCTACATCAAAGGTCTTCAGGGGGAGGATCCGGATCATCTGAAGGCGGCGGCCTGTGCAAAACATTTTGCAGTGCACAGCGGCCCTGAGGCAATCCGCCATGAATTTAACGCCGAGGCTTCCGTACACGATCTGTACGACACCTATCTGTACGCATTCAAGCGGTGCGTCAAGGACGCGAAGGTCGAGGCGGTCATGGGGGCTTACAACCGTGTCAACGGAGAACCGGCATGTGGAAGCAGGACACTCCTGCAGGATATTTTGCGCAACGACTGGGGGTTTGAAGGCCATGTTGTCTCAGACTGTTGGGCGATTCTGGATTTCCATGAACATCACAAAGTGACGAAAAATGTGGAGGAATCCGCGGCGCTTGCGGTCAACAACGGATGCGACTTAAACTGTGGAAGTGCGTTTTTGCATTTGAAACAGGCGTACGAGCAGGGGCTTGTCAGTGAGGAGCGCATCACGGAGGCGGTGGAGAGACTGCTCGATGTCAGAATCCGGCTTGGAATGATGAAGGACTATCCGTCCCCCTATGAGGATATCTCCTACGATAAAGTAGAGTGCAAAGAACATATCGATCTTGCGGTTGAGGCGGCAAGGCGCGCTATGGTATTATTAAAGAATAAAGATAACTTCCTGCCGCTCGATGTGAAAAAGATCAAGACGATTGCAGTCATCGGGCCGAACGCCAACTCCAGGGATGCACTCCTCGGGAACTACAATGGAATTTCCTCGCGCTATGTGACGCCTCTTGAAGGAATCCAGCGCTATGTCGGTGAGGATGTCCGCGTCATCTATGCGGAAGGCTGCCATCTGTACAAGGACAAAGTGGAATTTTTAGGGGAGAAAAACGATAGATTTTCAGAGGCTGCTGCAGTGGCGGCACAGGCGGACGTCGTTGTCATGTGTCTTGGGCTCGACTCCACAATCGAAGGCGAGGAGGGCGATGCCGGGAACGAATACGCCAGCGGCGACAAGTTAGGACTCACTCTGCCGGGCCTGCAGGAGGAACTGTTAGAGCGCATCACAGCACTCGGAAAACCGGTTGTAGTTATATTGTCGGCGGGAAGCGCCATCGATTTATCCTGGGCGGATGAGCATGTGGAAGCAATCATAGACAGTTGGTATCCGGGAGCGCAGGGAGGAAAAGCGGTCGCCGAGGTACTGTTCGGGGATTGCACCCCGTGTGGAAAACTTCCGGTCACCTTCTATAAGGATACGGAGAAACTTCCGGATTTTAACGATTACAGCATGAGGGGACGCACTTACCGGTATACGAATGCGAACACGCTGTATCCGTTCGGCTATGGACTGAGTTATTCGAGAATCGTCTACGGAAATTCAGCGGTTGATTGCGAAGTGTGCGGGATGTTAGACCCGGTGAAAGTGACGACAGAGGTACATAACGAGGGGGCTTATCCGGTTCATGAGAGCGTACAGGTCTATGTGAAATTAAACGACGCCCCGGAGGGCGCACCGGGATACCAGCTAAAGGGAATTGAGAACGTGGCATTAGAGCCGGGGGAGAAGAAAAAAGTGGAGATTACGCTCGATGCGAGAGCTTTTGCTACCATCACCGAAGACGGGGACTGTGTCGTTCTTCCGGGAGAGTATGTAATCGCAGTCGGCGGACAGCAGCCGGATATTTTGAGTGCGAAACTGACCGGACGTGTCGTAGATACGTTCTGCGTCGTAAAGAGTGGTATGACAACGGAGGTGGAGTATTAAGATGCAGATTTATAAAGTGGAAGATGAGAGGTTTAAAAAGTATGGCAGAGTTGTAAAGAATCTCGACACTGCAGAGCTGGTAAAGAGGATGGAGACGGTCACAATTCCACAGGATGTCGCGTATGAGCCGTCTGTAAAGATGCTCGAGGAACTTCCGATTGCAGTGGAACTGAGGGAGCGCGTATTCGGAGAACTTCCGGTACAGGTTGGCTACTGTATCGGGAATAACCATAAATTGAACGCTGTGGAGTACCACAGAAATTCCGAGATCAACATTGCAGCTACGGATGCAGTTTTGATTCTCGGCTGCCAGCAGGATGTGTCGGATGGCTTTACCTACGACACGGCAAAGATGGAGGCTTTTTGTATTCCGAAGGGATGTGCGGTCGAACTCTATGCGACCACACTGCATTACGCCCCATGCAATGCGGCGGATGGAGGCTTTCTCGTGGCGGTAGTGCTGCCGCAGGGAACCAATGCACCGCTTGAGAAAAAGCATGCGGAGGGGGAAGATGCGCTGCTCGCGGCGAAGAACAAGTGGCTGATCGGACACAGGGATGCAGAGCTCCCGGAGGGGACACATTTGGGATTGACAGGTGAAAACCTGACCGTATAAAAAAGAATAAGAGGAAAACAGGAGGAATGTAACATGAACAACACACCAACAGTAAAAATCGGTATCGTAGCAGTCAGCAGAGATTGTTTCCCGGAGACATTGTCTGTAAACAGAAGAAAGGCACTGGTGGAGGCATACGAAAAGAAATTTGACAAGGCGGAGATCTATGAGTGTCCGGTCTGTATCGTAGAGAGCGAGATTCATATGGTTCAGGCGTTAGAGGACATCAAGAAAGCGGGATGTAACGCACTTTGCGTTTACCTTGGCAACTTTGGACCGGAGATTTCCGAGACATTATTGGCAAAGCATTTTGACGGCCCGAAGATGTTTGTAGCGGCGGCGGAGGAGACACAGAATGACCTCGTGGGCGGCCGTGGAGATGCGTACTGCGGTATGCTGAATGCAAGTTATAACTTAAAGCTGCGCAACGTCAAAGCATACATCCCGGAGTACCCGGTTGGAACAGCGGAAGAATGTGCGGATATGATTCACGAGTTTATTCCAATTGCCCGCACCGTCATTGCGCTGTCCGATTTAAAGATTATAAGCTTTGGTCCGAGACCATTGAACTTTTTAGCGTGCAATGCGCCGATTCAGAAGCTCTATGAGCTCGGCGTTGAGATTGAGGAAAACTCAGAGCTTGACTTGTTTGAAAGCTATAACAAACATGCCGGTGACCCGAGAATCGCAGAGGTGGCTGCGGACATGGCGGCAGAGCTCGGCGCAGGCAATAAGAAACCGGAGATTCTCGACAAACTTGCGCAGTATGAATTGACTCTGACTGACTGGGTGGAGGAGCACAGAGGTTACCGCAAATATGTTGCCATCGCTGGAAAATGCTGGCCTGCATTCCAGACACAGTTCGGTTTCGTTCCGTGCTATGTCAACAGCCGTCTGACGGGCAGAGGCATTCCGGTATCCTGTGAGGTGGATATCTACGGGGCATTGAGCGAGTTCATCGGCACCTGTGTCAGCCAGGATATCGTGACATTGTTAGACATCAACAACTCCGTGCCGGCAGATATGTACAAGGAATCCATCGAGGGCAAATTCCCTTATACACACAAAGATACCTTTATGGGATTCCACTGTGGAAATACCAATGCCAAAAAGCTGAACGGCTGCGAGATGAAGAATCAGATGATTATGGCGAGAAGCCTTCCGGAGGAAGTGACCAACGGAACACTCG
>CAZBUW010000135.1:0-4255 GCA_964495195.1 uncultured Roseburia sp. | reverse complement strand
ACAGGTGACGCAGGATCTCTACGAGAAGAAGCTGACGACCTATCCGAGAACGGATGCGCGCGTGCTCTCGAGCGCGGTGGCAAAGGAGATTGGGAAAAACATAAGCCGACTGAAAAATTATCAGCCGGTTACCTCCTATGTAGAAAAGATTATGCGTGAGGGACTGTTTCGCAACATCGCAAACACTTCCTACACGGACGATTCTAAGGTGACAGACCACTATGCCATCATACCGACAGGACAACTGACGGAGTTAGAAAAGCTCACCAGCCTGCAAAGAAGCGTCTTCGATTTGATTGTGCGCCGGTTTTTAAGCATCTTCTATCCGGCGGCGACCTACCGGAATGTGAAACTTGTCGTCGACGTGGAGGGGGAAAAACTGTTCGCCTCCGCGAAGGCGCTGCAGGACCCGGGATATTTAGAGATTGCAGGCAGGAAGCAAAAGGAAGAGGATGGAGACGACGAGGAGAATGAGAGTCCGGGACTGCTTTCGATTGCAGAGCGGTTAAACGAGGGGGATGAACTCTCCGTCAACGGGTTTGAAATCAAGGAGGGCAAAACCTCACCGCCGAAGCGCTACACCTCCGGTTCCATGGTGCTTGCAATGGAGAACGCCGGACAGCTGATTGAGGATGAGGAACTGCGCGCCCAGATTAAGGGCTCCGGAATCGGAACTTCTGCGACCCGCGCGGAGATTATCAAAAAGCTGGTGCGCATCGGCTATCTCGCCTTGAATAAAAAGACACAGATACTGACCCCGGAGCGCATGGGTGAGATGGTGTTTGAGGTGGTCAACATGACGGTTCCGGCTCTGCTCAACCCGAAGATGACGGCATCCTGGGAAAAGGGATTGGACGGCATCACGCAGGGGACGGTGGAGATGGAGGACTATCGCGCCAAGTTGGAGGACTTCATCCGCAGAGAGACCGTCTCGATGATTGAGCAGAATCTGACGATGCAGATTGCCACACAGATTCAGCCGCTTGTCGGAAAAGGCGGAAGAGGCATTGCAGCGCGGAAGAAACTAGGGGTTTCCTGCCCGGTCTGCGGCGGCGAGGTCGAGACCACGCCGTTTGGCTACGGCTGCAGCAATTATAAGAAGGACGGGACGGGCTGCCGTTTCTCTGTCGGCACAATCGCCGGGAGAAATTTGGAGGAAGAAGAATTAAAACAACTTTTAACAAATGGAAAAACCGGAGTGCTCGACGGCTTTGTCTCAAAGGCAAAGAAAAAGTTCTCCGCCTGCCTTGTCATGAAAAAGGATGAGGAGGGACGACCGTCCATCCAGTTTGATTTCTCGGAGAACAAGCCGGAAATCTTAGAGGATGTGAAGTGTCCGGTCTGCGGAGGTGACATTGAGGTCGCACCGTTCGGCTACACCTGCGTGAAACACAGGGAGGAGTCGGAGAGCTGCTATTTCTCCATAGGAAAGATTGCAGGAAGAGACATAAAAAAAGAAGAATTAAAACAGCTTTTAATAAATGGAAAGACCGATGTGCTGAAAGGATTCACCTCCAGGAGCAAAAAGAAGTTCTCTGCAAGCCTTGTCTTAGAGACGGGTGAGGACGGCAGAAAGCAGATCAACTTTGATTTTTCTGAAAATCAGGCGGAGGTCGTGGAGGGCGTACAGTGTCCGCTCTGCGGCGGTGCGATTGTCGTTAAATCCTTCGGCTATGGCTGTGCGAATTACGAGCCGGGAAATGATGCGAGTTGTAGGTTCTCCATCGGTCAGATTGCCGGGAAGGACTTAAATGTCGCCCAGGTGAGGGAACTTCTGACGGAGGGGCGCACCAGAACCATCCGCGGCTTTAAATCCAAAGCCGGGAAAAAATTCGATGCCTGTCTGATGATTGCCGAGGATGAGGACGGCAGAAAGAGCATAAAATTTGATTTTGACCATGTGGAGGCAAAGAAAGTGAAAGATGTCGTCTGTCCGCTCTGCGGCGGCGACATTGTGCAGACACCGTTCGGATTTGGCTGCGCGAACTATTCAAAGGAAGACGAGAATTCCTGCCGTTTTTCCATCGGAAAGATGGCGGAGAAGAGCCTGACCGAGGCGCAGGTGAAGGAACTTCTGACGGAGGGGCGCACCGGAACTATCCGCGGCTTTAAATCCAAAGCAGGAAAGAAGTTCGACGCGAGAGTGGCGTTGAATAAGGACGAGGAGGGAAAGGTCACAGGGCTTAAGTTCGATTTTAACGATCTTGAGGCGCCTTCCATCAAGGATGTCGTCTGTCCGCTCTGTGGCGGAAAGATCGTGCAGACGCCATTCGGTTACGGCTGTGCGAACTATTCAAAGGAAGATGCGAACTCCTGTCGTTTTTCCATCGGGAAGATCGCCGGGGTCAAACTCAAGGAGGCACAGGTGAAGGAGCTGCTTCTGCGCAAGAAGACGGATGTCATCAAGGGGTTTGTCGCAAAAACCGGCATGATGTTCGACGCTCCGCTCAAACTGACGGAGGACGGCAGGGTGACCTTTGACTTTCCGGAGAAGCCAAAGCCGGTTGAGTCGACACTCGAGTGTCCGAAGTGCGGGAAGCGGATGATGAAGGGACAGTGGTCCTACGAATGTGAATGCGGCTTTAAGGTGTCGCATACGATAGCAAAGATAGAACTTTCCGAGGAAGTGATGCGGGAACTGTTTGCGACCGGAAAGACGAGGAAAAAAGTGATTGGATTTACCTCGAAAGCCGGCAACGTCTTTGACTCCTGCCTAAAATTCGAGGAGGATCAGATCCGCTTCGACTTCGACAACCCGGGCGAGAGCGAACCGGCGCAGCCGCAGAGCGAACCGGCGCAGCCACAGAGCACGCCGGCGCAGACCGAGGAGGAGGCTTCTGCGTTTTACGAGGGAGGACCGGACGACGCGTTATTTGCGATGGCGGCCGATATGGCAGCGGCACAGGCCGAGGAGGAAGCGGGGCAGCTCGCCGCACAGGAACTGCTCGGCGACGATTTTTTGATGAGTGAATAGGAAAAGAGGAAGAACAATGGAACAGGCAAAAATCTGTAATTTATACGATTTGAATGAGACAATCGCGGGAAGTTATCTCGCACAGTTTACATACCCATGGGAAGCGTTAAAAGGAATCGCGGATTTTATCCGCACGATAGGTCCGACGCTCGATCCGGAGAGATTTGAGCTGCGCGGGGAGGACATCTGGGTGGCAAAGAGTGCAACGGTGGCGCCGACCGCCTGCTTAAACGGACCGCTCATCATTGACGAGGAGGCGGAGATTCGCCACTGTGCGTTCATACGGGGGAGCGCAATTGTCGGAAAGGGAACCGTTGTCGGCAATTCCACAGAGTTAAAGAACGTCATTTTGTTCAACACGGTTCAGGTGCCGCACTACAATTATGTGGGAGATTCCATCTTAGGACACAAATCTCACATGGGGGCGGGCTCCATCACCTCCAATGTCAAATCGGATAAGACGCTGGTTGTTGTGAAAGACGGAAAAGAAGAAGTTAAAACAGGATTAAAGAAATTTGGCGCTATGTTGGGCGATTATGTGGAAGTGGGGTGCAACTCCGTTTTGAACCCGGGAACCGTCATCGGAAGCCACACGAACGTCTATCCGCTCTCGAGCGTGCGCGGTGTGATTCCGGCAGATTCTATCTATAAGAAGCGCGGCGATATTGTGGCGAAGGCAGAATAGAAGAAATTGGACATTTTCCGTAAAATAACAAAAAAATCGTCGAAATAGACTTTACTATTGAGAAAAAATATGAGAGAATGTCTACAGTATGTTAAATGTATAACAAAGTTTAACACATACATATTTATTTATGTGAAAGGAGTCTTATAATGATTTACACTAAGGAAGTCGAAAACATGTGTCCTGTAGCAAAGGGCGCAAAACATGAACCAGCTCCAATTCCGGAAGAAGGAAAATGGGTTCATTCTAAAAAAATTGAAGATATCTCAGGTTTTACACACGGTGTAGGCTGGTGTGCTCCACAGCAGGGTGCTTGCAAGCTTTCATTGAATGTAAAAAATGGTGTGATTGAAGAGGCTTTGGTAGAGACAATTGGATGTTCCGGTATGACTCATTCCGCAGCTATGGCTGCCGAGATTTTACAGGGCAAGACAATTCTTGAGGCTTTAAATACAGACTTGGTTTGTGATGCTATCAACACAGCGATGAGAGAGTTATTCTTACAGATCGTTTACGGTCGTTCTCAGAGTGCATTCTCCGATGACGGATTGGCAATCGGTGCGGGTCTTGAAGATTTAGGAAAAGGACTTCGTTCC
>CAZBUW010000134.1:0-4351 GCA_964495195.1 uncultured Roseburia sp. | reverse complement strand
TATCAGGCAACTGTTACATGCAACTGTGGTAACACATTTGTTACAGGTTCAACAAAGGAAGATATCCACGTTGAAGTTTGTTCTAAATGCCATCCATTCTACACAGGACAGCAGAAGACTGCCAGATCCGACGGACGTATTGATAAGTTCAATCGTAAATATGGTATTAAATAAATCGAATGTGACTGCAAGTAAGGTTGAGGTTTTTAAGAATCTCAACCTTTTTTTAAAGAAGTGTATAACAGTTCAGCCATAGCTGCCTTTGCGAATGGCGCGGGCTGAACTGTTACGAAAAAGTGGAAGGAAATGGTATCTGCATGAAGTATTCAGGAATCGGCGGACAGGCAGTGATGGAGGGCGTTATGATGAAGAATCAGGATAGATACGCCGTTGCAGTTCGCAAACCGGACCACGAGATTGTTGTTGAAGTGTCGGAATACAATGGAATCATACCGAATAAGAAAATAAGAAATCTCCCGATTCTGCGCGGAGTTTTCAGTTTTATAGAATCTTTGACACTGGGGATGAAGACCCTGATGTTCTCCGCTTCGTTCTTTGAGGATGAGGAGGAAAAGGAGGAAGTGTCTAAGAGGGACAAGAGAAAAGAAGATGCCATGATGGGAGGGACGGTAGCATTCTCAATTGTTATGGCTGTCGCTGTTTTTATGCTCCTTCCGTACGGACTTTCTCTTTTGTTTCAAAGGATAGTCTCCTCGGAACTTTTGATTGCACTGATTGAGGGAATTCTGCGTCTGGCTATTTTTATCGGCTATGTGGCGGTTATTTCGCTGATGGAGGATATCAGGCGTGTGTACATGTACCACGGCGCCGAGCACAAGTGTATCAACTGTATTGAGCATGGGTTAGATCTCACTGTCGAAAATGTGAAAAAAAGTTCTAAGCAGCACAAGCGCTGCGGAACGAGTTTTATGCTGATTGTCATGGTTATCAGTATTTTCTTTTTCATGTTCATCCGGGTAGACTCAGGCATCCTGCGCCTGTTATTGCGCATTCTATTGATTCCGGTCATTGCGGGAGTCTCATATGAGTTCATCCGTCTGGCAGGGAGAAGCGACAATGCGATTGTCAATGTGTTAAGCAGACCGGGAATGTGGCTTCAGAATCTGACGACGAAGGAGCCGGATGAAGAGATGATAGAAGTCGGGATTGCTTCGGTGGAGGCAGTTTTTGATTGGAAGTCCTATGTGGATGAAATCAGACAAGAGGGATAGAGGGTTAAAAAGAAAGTAATTGAAAAGGAAAGGGCGATTTTTATGACCTATCAGGAAGCGGTTAGAAACGGGGAGAAAGTTTTGAATCTCGCAAACGTGATGGATCCGAAGGTGGACGCATGGATGCTTTTTGAGATGGCCTGTAAGGTGGATCGGAATTTTTATTATCTTCACATGGAGGAAGATATTACATCCGAGCAGCAGAAAGAGTATGAGATTGCACTGAAAAAGCGTGCAGAGCATATCCCGTTGCAATATATTACAGGTGAGCAGGAATTTATGGGACTGAGATTTAAAGTCAATTCCAATGTGCTGATTCCACGTCAGGACACGGAGGTGCTGGTGGAGGAAGCCTTAAAGCGCGTAAAACCGGGCATGAGGGTGTTGGATTTATGTACCGGCTCCGGCTGTATAGCAATCAGTATCGCTAAAAATGTTTCTTCCACCAAGGTGGACGCAATTGATATCTCGAAGCAGGCAATCAATGTTGCAAAAGAGAATGCCAAACAGAATGGTGTGGCAGTCGAATTCGAGTGCAGCGACCTTTTTGACAGGGTGACCCGGATGTACGATGTCATCGTCTCAAATCCGCCGTATATTCCGACGGAGCAGATTCCGAAACTGATGCCGGAGGTCGGAGATTTTGAGCCGGTGGAGGCGTTAGACGGAAAGGAAGACGGATTGTATTTTTACCGGAAAATCATAGCGGAATGCAAAAATTATCTGAACCCGGAGGGCTGGATTTTGTTTGAAATCGGATGCGAGCAGGGGAAGGATGTGTCCGGACTGCTGAAAGAAGCAGGATTTTCGGAGGTGACTGTCATAAAGGATCTGGCACATTTAGATCGCGTTGTGGCAGGGAGAGTGTAGGGAACTGTCACGAAATAACTTCTCAGAAGTGCAAAGTTATTTCTAAACAGTTCCTAAGAGAAGAAAGGCAAGGTTTTTTTATGTTTGATAAGTTAGAAGATTTACTGATTCGTTTTGAAGAGTTGATGAGTGAGCTCAGTGAGCCGGATGTGGCGAACGATCCGGAGCGGTTTCGAAAGCTGATGAAGGAGCAGAGCGATTTGACACCGATTGTTGAGGCATATAAGGAGTATAAGCAATGTAAACAGGACATTGAGGATTCTCTGGCCCTCTTGGAGGAGGAGTCCGATGAAGAGATGCGCGAGCTTGCAAAAGAGGAGTTGAACGATGCGAAGGCCCGCGTGGAGGAATTGGAAAAAGAATTAAAGATCCTACTTCTTCCAAAGGACCCGAACGACGATAAGAACGTTATCGTTGAGATTCGCGCGGGAGCCGGCGGGGACGAGGCGGCATTGTTTGCAGCGGAGATTTATCGTATGTATATCCATTATGCGGAACAGAGACGCTGGAAAGTGGAGATTATGGAGGCGGACGAGACCGGAATCGGCGGCATGAAGAGTATCACGTTTATGCTGTCCGGACAGGGGGCTTACTCCGTGATGAAATATGAGTCCGGTGTACATCGTGTACAGCGTGTCCCTGAGACAGAGTCCGGCGGACGTATCCACACTTCGACCATCACGGTTGCCGTGATGCCGGAGGCGGAGGAAGTTGATGTACAGATTGATGACAAGGACATCCGAATCGATGTCTGCCGTTCGTCGGGAGCCGGCGGACAGTGTGTCAACACAACGGACTCGGCGGTTCGTTTGACACATATCCCAACCGGTATTGTGATTTACAGCCAGACCGAAAAATCACAGATTCAGAACAAGGCAAAGGCGTTTGCATTGCTCCGCACGAAATTGTACGATTTAGAGCAGCAGAAAGCGCATGATGCAGAGGCGGAACTGAGAAAGAGCCAGGTCGGAACAGGGGACCGCTCCGAGAAGATCAGAACCTACAATTTCCCACAGGGACGCGTCACAGACCACAGAATCAATTTGACGCTCTACAAGTTAGACAAAGTTATGAATGGAGATATTCAGGAGATTATCGACGCATGTATCGCAGCCGACCAGGCGGCGAAGCTCGCAAAGATGAACGAATAGCACGAACGCAGATGAAATATAAGGAGACACAGACAGCTTGCTGGCTGGAGGCTCCTTATTTTCATCTATGTGAGTGAAACGAACTCTTTGAAAAGTATGTATGAGCCTTATGCGGCTATAAGAAATTATGTAAATCGGAAATGGTTTTTGCTGAGGAAACACGTAAAATACAGAAGATGTTTCTATTGATGAAATAACAGAGGATATTGCTGAACAATATATAGAAGAAGAGAATGAAAGAACAAATTCTTTACCAGATAGCCGAGTCAAGCCTTTAGATGTAGGAAAAGTAAAAAGTGAGATGTCCTTTTGGGTAACTATAATAGGATTTTTGCTAACAATATATGGTTTGATAAGCTCAAAGCCACTAGTGGAGTACAATACTTACAACAATACAGTAGAGATGGGTTTTGATGCAGAATTTATGAACCAAGTGGGGTATCGAATAGCAAATCAGAATGATGTAATGCCACGTGTTAAGCCAGACTGTTCATCAAGAGTTACAGGTCACTTATACATTGGAGAAGTAGTAAATATATCCGATAAGCATAAGAAATGGAGTGAGATAACTTAGAAATTCGTGAGATTTGGAACGATAGTGAAGCCTAAGAATATTTCAGAGGAAGAGTTATATCAGCATATCAATGATGCTGAAGCCACGTTGATTTGCTGAAGCCAAAGAGTTTCTTCGTCAAAATTGTAATTTTCAGTATATTTTGGTAGAAGATAATAATGAGAGAGGTCATATTGAGGGGGTATTGGGATATTTGACCGATGCAAGATATATTGAGTCAGAACATTAGTAAAATATAAGAAAAAATGCAGGAGCTAAATGCTACAGGTAGAATAGAATTGCCATCATCTATAATAGTGGCAGTAAATGGATATAATGAATTCTTAAGGGAATTATTAGAAAAGCTGTAATTATCCATTCAAATTCAATGGTTTCGTAAAAGAATTGAAAAATGTACTCAAAAATATGTCCATTGCTGAGATAAAGAATTAGGAAAATCCCAGTTTGCCGGTGCAACAAAACCATTTGCATAGGGTTGTTTCACGAACAAGAATTGTATATATGGGAAACTTAAGATTTTATCG
>CAZBUW010000133.1:0-4984 GCA_964495195.1 uncultured Roseburia sp. | reverse complement strand
TGGAATCTCAGAGACCGCATAAATAAGGGCTTAGAGATTCCGAGAGTCTATATAATAAAAAAGGAGAGAGAAACATGTATGGTTCAATATATCTGGTTGTAAAAGATTTTGATTTATCGCTGGATTTCTATGAAAAACTGTTCAGTATGAAAGTAAGTGCAACTAATGGGAAAAGATTTGCCATGTTCAATACACCGGGTTTAAATTTGTGCCTCATGAATGGATATTATGACGAACAACATCCTGATCAGAAAAAAGCAAAAGGCCCCATATTCAAAGAATATGATGATATGAGCAGTATTGCTAATGCAGCTAATTCAAGAAAAATATTTCTAAATTTGGGGGTAGATGATTTAGATAATGAGTATCAGCGAATATCTGAATTGAGGATTGGAACTAATGTAACGCCCATTCGGTATTTAAACGTTTTTTCACCATATTGGTATTTTACTTTTGAGGATCCTGACGGGAATCCAATCGAGATAACAGGGCTGCATAAAGAATAAAATCCAGTTGTCGGAGAGAATTATTTACCACAATAAGTATCACAGCGTCAGGGCGCATAGAAAATGAAAAATCTATGCGCCCTTTTTGTATGTAAAATCGTTCTGAAAGGTATCATGCAGATATAATTGCCTATAAAGTCATTTGGGTAAATATCGATCTTTTTCCTGCTATTTACCCGAGATTTTCCATATTTCCGGGTAAAATCGTGAAAAAATTTCATATTTACCCAAATGACACCTTTTTTACACTGTTTTCCTTCATTTTTTCTGAGAAAAAGTATAAATATGAGACAAAAACACAAAAATTACCCATATTCCGTCTGACGCGGACACGTCATCCGCTTTTCCATGCCACAACTCACCATCTGCTTCTCCATGCCACAACTCGCCATCTGCGCACCAGTCGCATTCTACACGGAGTTTTTTTTCGAATAGGAATTTCCTATTCGGATTCGGGTGTCAAAAAGTGCTAACAGGAATTTGAACTGTCATATCGCACAAAATAAAGTTTGCATTTGTGACTTATGAAGGATATTAGATTTTCTTAATGTTCTGTACACTATCCAGCAACTCAGCAACAGGATGTTGCTGAGAGCCCAAGCCAAGCCTGGACGGCGATTCTTGGGCGGTTGCGGTCGCAGCAAAAATCTATGACAGAACATTTAGAAAATCTTATATCCGTAATTTGGAACAAATGCAAGCTTTATCTTTGTGCAATATGACAGGCACAGTCTGTTAGTAGCACCATTTGACACCCGAGTCCTATTCGATAAAAAATGCGTAACAGACGCTACATCTGTTACGCATTAAAAGACTAATTTTTTGCCTCTCCCTCAGGGAAAATGATTTTAAATACAAAGAAGAAAATCACCATGGATATTCCGCCCATCAGAACTGTGGTTCCGATGCTGTAAAGCCAGTTCGGAAGGAGCACGCTCGCACATGCCACCCACACGCAGTTGATAGAATTAACGATAAACGTAATCACTACCCATGCGATAAAATACCACATAATCTGGTATGGGATATTTCCCTTGCTCCGGAAGGTGATGTTGCGCTGCAGTGGAAAGTTGATGCACTGGGCCAAAAACGAACCCACGAGCATGGCGATCAGGTATCCGACGCCTCCTCCAATCACAACGTTTCCCATCTCATCGTAGAGCACATCGTATCCGATGGCATTCCATGTAAAATCAATTCCGAATAATCTCACCGGCAGCGCAGGCCAGCTCCACGCCGTCCCAGCTAACTTCAATCCCAAAAGATTTGGCAGGAAGGCGTAGATGATATACTGGACTACGGTAACCAGATTACTGAAGATGAAGAAGAGTCCTCCCTCGCGAATCCACTTGGACGCCGCCGGGTGCTTCTCTGCAAAACCATTCCAAAAATTTCCGACTGGATTCTTTTTTGCTGTGTCGCTCACTTGCGATTCCTCCTGTTCTTTCAGTAAATCTTTTTATTCGCCGTCTGTATGCTCCTCTGTCACTGCTGCTTCAGCGGATGCTTTTTTGTAGCGCTTGAGCGCTTTCATCTCTAAGAAAACAATCAGTGCTGCGAATACCACATCGATTACGATTGCGATAATCTGCCATGTCTCAAGACCACTTGCTCCGCCATTCTCATACGCGCGGCTGTTGGCAACTGTGTACATAATGTTCTTACATGCCTGACGGGCTGCTATAATAGAGGTTGCACTCGTCTGGTCTGTCAGATGGTTCGTCTCTGTGTCCATCGGAGCGAGACAGATATCGGTACCTCCGCGGATTGCCTGATCGGCATCCATGTATCCATATACACCGTAGTAATCGGTCAGTACCATACCGCGGAATCCCCACTCATCGCGGAGAACCGTTGTCTGTAATGGGTAGTATGCTCCTGCCCATGTTGTTCCGACGTAGTTGAAAGATGACATCACTGCCATTGCGCCGCCCGCTTTTACTGCTAACTCGAACGGTCTTAAGTAAATCTCACGGATTGCCTGCTCGTTCGACCAGGTACAGAGCATTCCACAGCGGTTCGTCTCCTGATCGTTCAATGCAAAGTGCTTGATGTAGCCGTAGACGCCCTGCGCTGCCGCTCCCATCTCAGCGTTCGCTGCCATATTTCCTGCTAAAACTCCGTCTTCTGAGTAATACTCGAAGTTACGTCCTGCGAATGCGCTCCGGTGTGTGTTCATCGCCGGTGCATACCAGCCGGACACATCCATTTCGCCTGCCATCTTGCCGATTGCCTCGCCGAATCTCTGGGACAAATCGACGTTCCAGGTCGCTGCAATCATCGTTCCTGCCGGGAATCCAATCGAGCTCTTTCCCGTGAAGTTGTTGTTGATGGAAGCCGGTCCATCACAGTCTGTCGTTCCGACTTTTCCTACGGAATCAACTGCAGTTGTAGAATATCCGCCGTAGGCAATCATGCTGTCCATATCTGCTACGGTAAGCTGATCTAACAGTTTCTCCCACTCTGGGTCGTCATATTCTTTTCCTGTCATATCCGCCAGTTTCACGCCGTTTTTCGCACCGAGCGTCGGCATCACATCGTCCGGATTGTTGTAATCTTCCGGGTCATAGTTTGCATTGTTGATAAATGCCTCTTTGTAGGCGTCACTCATGCTGTATGTAGAAGGTGCGGCTGTTGCCTCGTCGTAATTGGCAAATCCGTCTGCACGAGACAGGTATGTCACACTGTCTCCCTCTGCATCCGAAAACTCATTGGTCGCTGCCACATCATCTGTGGATCTCGGATTGCTCTCATCATAGCGAATCTCGGATGCCACCGTATACGTCTTCTCTGCAATCTTGTTGTGTGCATCGGAGTTGATGGAGATTCCGTAATCTCCCGCTTCTAAGACATAGCATCCGCTTCCGCTCTCGTCGTAGGATGCCATCTCCTCCGCGTTAAAAGTGATGGTCACTGTCTGGCTCTCGCCCGGCTGGAGCAGATCTGTCTTGTCGAATGCGACCAGATTTGCCGCTGCTTTCTCAATACCGCCGTTGGTGTATGGCGGATTGTAGTACACTTCTACGACATCCTTGCCCGCCACATCGCCAGTGTTGGTGACAGTCACATCAAAGCTCAACACTCCGTCTTTCTCTGTGATGTCACTCATCTCCTGTGTAAAGGTTGTATAGGAAAGTCCGTAACCAAACGGATACTGTACGATTCCGTCATAATCGAAATCCATATTTCCGGCTTCCGCTTCCGCATACGCAGTTTCATAGAATCGGTAACCTACATAGATGCCTTCCACATAGTTGACAAATGACGGAATCGTTGTGGTCTCTGCCCCCGACATCCAGTCAACTGCCACATATGCGTGCTCATCCATATTGTCATAAAAGAAGTTGCCGATGTTATTGTAGTAAGGTGTTGCCGTAAGATCTTTTACAAAAGTATCCACCGTCTTTCCGGATGGATTTACGACGCCGGCAAGAATCTCGCCAAACGCTTTCATTCCGGTCTGACCCGGTCCTGCGAACCAGATTGCCGCGCCGATGGAATCATACTCATCAAGGAATCCCAATTCCATGGTGTTCGCTGCATTCACTACAACGATAATATTTTTGTAGTCCTCAGAGATTCTGTCTAAGGTGGCAATCTCTCTGTTTGTCAACTCTAAGTAATGTTTGGACGGATCGATGTCGTCCTCGTTCGAGGTGTAGCGGACACCCGTGGAGCCCCATGCTCCTCCCTCTGTAAACGTATCGTCGGAAGAGATGCTCGTCGGAAGGTCTGCACCCTCGCCTCCTGCGCGGGAAATGACAAACAATGCAGTATCCGAATACTCTTTTGCAGAATCAAAAATTCCTGCCTCCTCATACTCATCGATGGTCGGCTCCGGACATGTCCAATCCTGTCCCCACATTCCGATGACCGGACGTGCCGCCTGATACTCGGTATAGAAGTTTACAAGGTCCTCGTTTACCTCAAACCCCGCATCCGTTAAACTCTCCAACAAGGAGATGGTCGGATATGCGTCGGAGAGACTTCCGGAACCGGTTCCCCCATATACCGGGTTGGTCGAAGACCATCCGAATACATTCAATTTTGTTCCTGACGCGAGCGGAAGTGTATTGTTGTCATTTTTTAACAATACCATTCCTTCCTCTGCAATCTCTGTACCGAGCGCCTGAGATTCCGCGATGCTCTCCTCCGAGATGGAACCTCCCCCCGTCGCCAATGTGAGCATTGTGCTCATCGGTCCAAAACAAATCATGTTCACAACTACAACTGCCACTGTCAAAACTGCAATCCACGCTTCTTTGCGGACAAGTTTTTTTAATGGCTTGTTCAACTTCATGCATGCCACAGTCACGATGATTGCAGCCAACAATACGATACCTAATGCGATCAGGTACGGTTTGCATGTGTTGAGGACGGTCATGACGTCGTCAATGTTGATTGATAACATTTTTTCTTCCTCCCTAGTATAATAATGGTGTAGTCAAACAAGACTACTGGGTTAATAAGTTTTTATA
>CAZBUW010000132.1:0-5377 GCA_964495195.1 uncultured Roseburia sp. | reverse complement strand
ATCTTGCCGTAGTCGATATCGGCGATGTTGGTACATACCTTATTTAAGAAGTAGCGGTCGTGGGATACCACAATGACCGTGTTTTCAAAGTTGATCAAAAACTCTTCCAACCAGGCAATCGCATCGAGGTCTAAGTGGTTGGTCGGCTCGTCTAAGAGAAGAATGTCCGGATTGCCGAAGAGCGCCTGCGCCAACAGGACTTTTACCTTGAGGACACCCGGAAGGTCAGCCATCACAGAGTAGTGTTCCTCGGTCGGGATGCCAAGTCCGTTTAAGAGGGTCGCAGCGTCGGACTCCGCGTTCCATCCGTCCATGTCTGCAAATTCCGCCTCCAATTCACTTGCGCGGATTCCATCCTCGTCTGTGAAATCTTCCTTCATGTAGATGGCGTCCTTCTCCTTCATGATGTCATAGAGTCTCTGGTTTCCCATGATGACAGTATCGAGGACTGTAAATTCATCATATTTGAAGTGATCCTGCTGTAAGAAGGAAAGACGCTGTCCCGGGGTGATGATGACTTCACCGTTGGTCGGTTCAAGCTGTCCGGAAAGTATTCTTAAAAAGGTTGATTTACCGGCACCGTTCGCACCAATCAGCCCATAACAGTTTCCCTCGGTAAATTTGATATTTACGTCCTCGAACAGAGCTTTTTTGCCGAGGCGCAAGGTTACGTTGCTAGCACTTATCATATTCTATTTGTCTCCTATTACTTTTATTCATTTTATGCATCAATTCGTATCATACACAAAATGGAAAAGAAAAGCAACTAGAAAATCCCGATAGCATGGGCACTGACGACAAAACCATGGAGAAAAACATCAAAAAAAAGCGAAAATGGGTAAAATTTTGTAAAATAGCCTATGAAAATAAAAAAAATCTGGTATAATAGTAGGCAGATGAAAAAATAGCTTAGGAGCAGAGCGAATATGACAAACAAAGCAGTGGAGTTTGTAATTTCTGAGGTAAAGAATGGAATTATGGAAGAAATTCCGGTTGGCATGTGCTGTTACCGTGTGGCGGAAGGGGAGTTTTTGAAAGAGAGATTGTTCTTTTTCAGTGCCAATGATATTTTTTACCGCAATATCGGTTACAGTTGGGAAGAGTTCTCCCAGAAGGGCTATGATATCTCCAGATTTATTGTTGCGGAGGACCGTTATCTGTTAGAAAAGAATATGGAGCGGGCGTTAGAGGAGCCGGCGAAGGTCTGCACCGGATACTACGGCCTCAAGAAAAAGAGCGGAAAGGCGGAACACATCCAGTGGAATTTTAAGTTTTTAGAAGCCGGGGATGTGGGAAAATATCTGATTTGTACCTGCAGCAGCGTCGAGGAGATGATTGAGAATCAGGAGACGCTTACAGAGGCGCTTAAGAAAGAGAAATACGAGCGGAGAAAGCTGCACGATCTGATTTACGAGATGCCTGTCGGTATGGCGGTGCTGCGCGGGGGGAAAAAATGGAAGTTAGAGGACGCTAACAGCGAGTTTTTCCGTCCGGCAGGCTATATGGTGCAGGAGGTCATGAAGAAAAAGGTTTCTTTGATGGAACTCGTGTACGAGGAAGATACCGATATTTTCCGCGCGGCGATGGAGACCTGCCGCAAGCAGAAAAATTCCGGAGAATTCGAGATCCGCATCCGCACAAAGGATGGCGGACTTCACTGGGTCATGTGCAGATGTCAGCTCTATTACTATAAAGATGCAGTCCCGTATTACATTATGACAAACTGGGATGTGAATGACAGGAAGACGTTAGAGGATGAGTTAAAGCTTCTGAATGAGAGATACAAAATGCTCGAGGAGGCGGCGGACGAGCTTCCGTTCGACTATGACGTGGAGCGGAAAAGATTCCGTATTCCTCAGAAGTATTTTGACATGGGGAAAATGGTCGACCAGAAGAACGAATATCAGGAATACAGCGAGGCAATCGCCGACATCTATGAGGAGGACCGTGAGAACTTTGAGCGAATGATTGAGTTCGCATCGGGAAAGGAAGTCACCGGATTTGTCGACTATCGTTTGAACCTTGCGGGAGAGAAGCAGCGCAGGAATTATGTATGGTACCGCACTTATTATCACAGTATCGCGGGCGGCACAGGAAACGTGATGCGAATTATAGGGAGAACCTATGATATCAGCAACGATCAGAAGATCAAAGAACGAATGTCGGAGGAATTAAAGCGTGAACCGTTGACAAGACTTCTGAATAAAGTTGCCGCCAAAAATGAGGTTGAGGAATTCTTAGGGCAGGAGCCTTCCGGAATCCATGTCATGGCGCTGATTGATATTGATAATTTTAAGAAAATCAACGACACGTTCGGCCATACGTTTGGGGATACCGTCATTTCGGATGTGGCAGCAAAGATTAAGACACATTTCCGTCCGACTGACATCGTCGGAAGAATCGGCGGGGACGAGTTTCTCGTTTTTATGAAGGACACAACGCTTGAGAAAGCGGCTGAGAAGGCTGAAAGTTTATGCAAGCTTGTATACAAGAGATACAGCGGAGCCGGTGTGGAACGCCTTGTGACACTGAGCGTCGGAATGTCTGCGTTTGGCGTGGATGGAATGACGTATGAGGAGCTGTTTGAAAAAGCGGATCAGGCGATGTACCGGACGAAGAGAGACGGCAAGAACAGTTATTCGTTTGCACTGCTCGAGGAGCCGGGCGAGGTTGTGCCTGACAGAGAGCCGGAGGATGACTATGAGCGCCGTCTTGAGACAGACAAGGAATTTTTACATTTTGCATTCAGTCTTCTGACGCATGCAAGGGATCTGGATGGTTCCCTGAACGTTCTGTTAGAGCACATCGGAAAAAAATTCGGGCTGGACCTCGTGTCTGTCTATGAATATGAAGAGAATGCAAAGGAAATGATGCTGACGAACTATTGGGGAGCGGAGGAGGAATTTTACCGGAAACAGATTTTCCCGAGGGTTATCGAGGAATTCGAACAGGCGGAAATCGGTGAGTTTGTGGTTGCTTCCCAGACGGTCAAAGAGGGCGTGGTAAGAGGCACGGAGCGGGGAATCAAGCGTCTCCGCAGACCGGATGAATATATGCAGAGCGTTGCCGGGTGCAAGTTTGAGTTCTCGGGGAAAAGGGTTGGCTGTGTCCACTTTGCAACGGCGGATGAGAAGCTGGACTGGACGTTAGTCGAAGTCTCGACCCTGCGCGAACTGACCCGGGTAATCTCTGTTTTTGTGACGCTGCGCAATAAGATTAAGGCGGATCAGCACGAGATTAAACAACTGCAGAACCGGGACAAACTCACCGGGCTCTACAATGAGGACGCGTTCCGCAGAATCACCAGACAGGCGCTTTTGGGGAGCGATGCAAGGCGCACCTATGTGTTGATTATGTGTGACATCAACAATTTTTCATATATTAATGAGAATTTCGGGCAGGAGGTCGGAGACAGCATTTTAGTCGAATTGGCACAGTCTGTGCTCGAGGAGGCGCCGGGTGAGATAGCATCCTGCCGAATGTACTCAGACTATTTTGCGGCGCTGTTTGAGGTGTCGGATGCGCAGGAGCTTATCGATTACATAGGGGAGGCGAACAGAAAGTTTGAAAGGAGCCAGAATGAGCGGTATCCGGCGAGCGGAATGAGCATTGCGACAGGAATTTATGTCATCAGGAATATTCTGATTGACATTGAGACGGCAATTGAGAATGCCAACCTTGCGAGAAAGCAGTCCAAGGAGTTAAAAATCAAGAACGGAGTCGTCTATGAGCCGATGATGAGACAGAAGAGGGATGAGGAACTTCAGGTGTCAAGCCAGTTTTACGATGCGCTTGAGAGCGGAGAGTTTGAGTTGTTCCTGCAGCCGAAATTCTGTCTGAAAGAGAACGAAATCTACGGTGCAGAGGCATTGTCGAGATGGAGAAAGGCGGACGGGGAGCTGATACAGCCGTCTCATTTCATTCCGGCGTTAGAGAAGTTCGGATACATCATCGATTTGGATTTCTATATCTATGAGCAGCTTCTGAAACGGATGAGGGAGTGGAAAGACGCCGGAAAAGAGCTGTTCACGATTTCAACGAACTTTTCCGGCAGACATTTTGGCGATGACAACAGTATGTTTGTCAAGCGGGTTGAGGATATGATTCTCAAGTACGGAATTGCCCCGGAGTATATTGAAATCGAGGTGACGGAGAGTATTTTGATTGAGAATGTGGAGCGCTTGAAAGCCTGTCTCAAGCAGCTGCGCGATTTCGGTTTCCGGATTGCAATCGATGATTTTGGAACGGGATACTCCTCCTTAAGCGTCCTGCTTGAAATTCCGGCAGACGTAGTTAAAATTGACAAGAGTTTTATCCGAAGAGCCGATTTGAAGAAGCAGAGGGAGTTCGTCACTCACATGGGAGATTTTATCCGCTATGCGAAGGAGGAAGTGATCTTCGAGGGAATCGAGAGTCAGGAACAGCTTGATTTTTTAGTGGAATGCAACTTTGAACACGGTCAGGGATACATCTTTGACAAGCCGCTCACCGTGCGGGACTTCGAGGAAAAATATATTTACAATTAATCAGGTACTGATGGCTTATTTCTGTCCCGATTTAATAAAATTGCACTCGTTTTCGTACAGTTTGTAACCTTTACAAGACAAAAAGAAAATGATAAAATATTGTATAAGTCGACAAGACGCATTTTTTGATTGATTAAGGAGGAAAATCTAATGTCTAGAGCAAAACAGTCAATGGACGGTAACACAGCTGCAGCTCATGTAGCTTACGCTTTTACAGATGTTGCTGCCATTTACCCAATTACTCCATCCAGCCCTATGGCAGATACTGTTGATCAGTGGTCTGCAGCAGGTCAGGAGAACATCTTTGGTAACCAGGTTAAGGTTGTCGAGATGGAATCAGAAGCAGGAGCAGCAGGTGCCGTTCACGGTTCCCTTGCAGCAGGTGCTTTAACAACAACATTTACAGCTTCTCAGGGTCTTTTATTAATGATCCCTAACATGTATAAAATCGCAGGTGAGATGCTTCCTTGCGTATTTGACGTATCTGCACGTACCGTTGCAACACAGTCTTTGAACATCTTCGGTGACCACAGTGACGTATATGCATGTCGTCAGACAGGTTTCGCTATGTTGTGCGAGACGAACCCACAGGAAGTTATGGACTTAAGCCCGGTTGCTCATCTGTCCACCATAGAAGGAAAAGTTCCGTTCATCAACTTCTTCGACGGATTCCGTACATCCCACGAGATTCAGAAGATTGAGAAATGGGATTACGCTGATTTGAAAGAGATGTGCAATATGGATGCAGTCAACTCATTCCGTGCACATGCATTGAATCCGGAACATCCGGCAATGCGCGGTTCTCATGAGAACGGAGACGTTTTCTTCCAGCATCGTGAGGCTTGTAACAC
>CAZBUW010000131.1:0-5418 GCA_964495195.1 uncultured Roseburia sp. | reverse complement strand
CAGCTAACTTTGCTCATAATCTGGCGCTCCGCTCATAGCCTCATTCCGTGTGTTCATTCATGCAAGCATGATTCACACACTGCATGGGCTATGGCTGAACTGTTACCTCATCCTGTGAAAAAAATATGAAATCTATTGCGGCAGCGATAAAAAAGAACTATAATAGTACAAGTGACTGTATTTTTACAGTTTTGAATTTTTACGATAGGAATTGGAAGGGAAAGGTTAATAAGATGAGAACAAAGAAACTTGCTGCATTACTTTTGAGTGGTGCAATGATGGCATCCGTATTGAGTGGATGCGGCGGTGTAGATAAAGGTGCGGTGGTTGCAACGTTAGACGGGGAGGAGATTACACTCGGAGTTGCCAATTTTGCAGCACGTCTGACACAGGCAAATTTAGATGATGTCTATGCAGCATATTTCGGTGATGATGTGTGGTCACAGGATTTGTACAGCTCTGGAAGTACGACACAGGAAAGTGTAAAGACAAATATCATTTCTGACATCAAAGAGATGTATATTTTGAAAAATCATATGGACGAGTACAGCGTCTCTTTAAGCGAGGATGAGGAGCAGGCAATCAAGGATACCGCAGAGGCATTTCTTGCGGACAACTCCAAAGATGCCATCGAACAGCTCGGTGCAACGCAGGAGATTGTGGAAGAATATCTGACTTTATATACGATTCAGACGAAGATGCAGGAGGCAATCAAGGCAGGTGCGGATACCAACGTCACAGACGAGGAGGCAAATGAGCGCGGCTACAGCTATGTGCAGATTTCCACAGCGGGTTACTACGACGACGATAACAACTATGTTTCGTATACGGAAGAAGAGGCAGCAGCATTGGAGGAGACAGCGGGAGAATTGGCAAAGGCATGTAAGCTTGATTTTGAAGGAGCCATCGAGGAGGCAGGATACACCGTCAGCACAGGTTCCTACGCTGCAGATGACGACTCTTTGGATGAAGCGTTAGTGGAGGCGTTAGACGGATTGGACGAGGGCGATATCTCCGGTCTTGTCACAACAGAGAATGCATACTATGTGCTCCGCCTCGATACGGACTGTGATGAGGAAGCGACGGAGAACCACAGACAGGAGATTATCAAGACACGTCAGGACGATTTATATAGCGAGGTTTACAGCGGCTGGGAAGAGGAGGCTGAGTGGGAACTCGATGAGAAAGTCTGGGCGACCGTAGAATTCAGAGACCTGTTCACAACAACATCCGAGAGCACAGAGACGGAGGAACCGTCTGAAGCGGTAGAAGAGACAGAGGAATAGAAATAGGAAGAAAAGAGATTCGAATCAAAAGAATCTCTTTTTTTTTTGGAAAAAGTGTGATATTCTAATACAATAGAGGCAAAAATAGATATAATTTTGATTATCAGGGAATGAAAATAGATGAAAAAGGACAATATAGTATTGATAGGAATGCCTGGTGTGGGAAAGAGCACAGTAGGCGTTATTTTAGCGAAAGTATTAGGCTATCAGTTTGTGGATGCCGACCTTGTCATCCAGAAGGAGGAGGGCAGGCTGCTCCGCGAGATTATCGCAGAGGTCGGGCCGGAGGGCTTTATAGAGGTAGAGAACCGCGTCAATTCCGGTATCGAGGTGGAACATTCTGTGGTTGCAACAGGAGGCAGCGTGGTCTATGGGGCGGAGGCGATGGCACATCTGAAGGATATCGGCACCGTGGTGTATTTGTCCCTTCCGTTTGCAACGCTCGATAAGAGGCTTGAGGATATCAAGGGCAGAGGTGTTGTCCTAAAGGATGGCCAGACGTTAGAAGATTTGTACGAAGAGAGGGTTCCGCTGTATGAGAAGTATGCCGACCTCACGGTGGAGGAGGACGGGCTCACGGTGGAGCAGACGATTGAAAAACTTGTGGCGCAGCTTAAGCGTTAGCGTCACCAATAAAATGTCATCGCATATAATAGGATAGAAGATGACATACTGAGAACTACGAAAATTGAAATTGAGAAGAACACTTGACAAAAGTAAGAAGTCATTACTATAATTACATGTTTGTATGAGTTTGTTCATAGAGGTGTGATATGGAACAGTATGTAATCAAAGGTGGTAATCCGCTGGTTGGTGAAGTGGAGATCGGAGGGGCGAAGAATGCTGCTCTGGCAATCCTTTCTGCCGCCATTATGACGGATGAGACCGTTTTAATAGAGAATTTACCGAATGTAAGGGACATCAATGTCCTTTTGAATGCAATTGAAGAGATTGGTGCGAAAGTGGAACGCATCGATGCCCACACGGTCAAGATTAACGGATCGTTTATCCGCGATATGAGCGTGGACAATGAATTTATCCGGAAAATCAGGGCATCCTACTATTTAATCGGGGCGCTGCTTGGAAAATATAAGAGGGCCGAAGTGGCTCTTCCCGGCGGCTGTGATATCGGAAGCCGCCCGATTGATTTGCATTTGAAGGGGTTTCGCGCGCTGGGTGCACATGTGGATATCGAGCATGGTCTGGTGAAGGCGACCGCAGAGACGCTGCAGGGAACCCATATCTATCTGGATAAGGTGTCGGTCGGCGCTACCATCAACATTATGATGGCTGCGGCGATGGCGCAGGGCAAGACAATCATCGAGAATGCAGCGAGGGAGCCGCATGTTGTCGATGTGGCGAACTTTTTGAACAGTATGGGTGCGAACATCCGCGGAGCCGGAACCGACGTCATCCGTATCGTCGGCGTGGAGAAGCTCCACAAGACGGAGTATTCCATTATACCGGATCAGATTGAGGCGGGAACCTTTATGTTTGCTGCTGCGGCGACCAAGGGAGATGTCACCGTAAAAAATGTTATTCCAAAGCATTTAGAGGCGACCACGGCGAAGCTGCTCGAGGTGGGATGCGAGGTGGAGGAGTTCGACGACGCGGTCCGCGTGGTGGCGTCGAAGCCACTGCATCACACGCAGGTGACGACATTGCCGTATCCGGGATTTCCGACCGATATGCAGCCGCAGATGGCTGTCGTATTGGGAATATCCTCCGGAACAAGCACCGTCACAGAGAGTATTTTTGAGAACAGATTTAAGTATGTAGATGAATTGACCCGCATGGGCGCTAATATCAAAGTGGAGAGCAACATTGCCATCATCGGTGGAGTGGAGCGCTACACGGGAGCGAGAGTCAACGCGCCGGATCTTCGCGCGGGGGCCGCGCTTGTTATCGCGGGACTCGCCGCAGAGGGAATCACGGTTGTGGATGACATCTACTATATTGAGCGTGGATACGAGGATTTTGAGAAGAAACTGTCCGCGTTGGGCGCACAGATAGAGAAGGTGAGCTCAGAGAAAGAGATTTTGAAGTTTTCTTTGAAGGTGTCATAAATAAGTAGAGAGATAAAAGAAGCTGCCGCTTCGCGAATGAAAATCCGTGAAGCGGCAGCCTCTTTTTGCGTGTGGAGTATCCAGCGAAGCTGGACATTCCAGACTTGCCCGTCGGCGCACG
This sequence comes from uncultured Roseburia sp., assembly GCA_964495195.1. GTDB lineage: Bacteria > Bacillota > Clostridia > Lachnospirales > Lachnospiraceae > Roseburia. Next base: position 1,945 of record CAZBUW010000131.1, on the reverse strand, counting down.
TTTCTAAAGAATCGCCTTGATGTAGAGCTCCGGGTATTGTTCGAGATCGATACAGCTCTTGTCGTCGAACTGGATAATCGGGGCCGACAGATGGTTTTTGTTGATCATGATGATGTTGGCGCTGCGACCGTCGCTCAGCAGAACACGGTTGCTCTGATAGGTGGAGGCGATGTGCTCTAAAAAGGTCAGAATATATTTTGGCTTGTACTGCGAAAGCCCGTCTTTTTCAAAATTTGAAATAACCTGAAACGGACATAGCGGTGCGCGGTGAGGGCGGGCTGCCGTCATGGCATCGTACACGTCTGCAATGGCCACAATCATTGCAAAATTGTCAATCTCATCGCTGGAGAGATGATTCGGATAGCCGGAACCATCGCTGCGCTCATGATGCATCAAAGCGGAGAGTTTGATGTGCTCATCAATTGGCAGATCCTTCAAGAGTTCGTAGCTAAACTGCGGGTGTTTCTTGACCAGAGCAAATTCCTCGTCGGTGTATTTGCCGGGTTTGTCCAAAATATCCGCGGGAATCTTCAGCTTGCCTATATCGTGGAAAAGACCGCAGAGTGCGAGCAGGTCGCGCTTCTGGTTGGTCAGGCGAAGCCATTTTCCAATCATGCGGCAAATCAAAGCGACACTTAAGGAGTGCGCATAGGTGGTATCCTCCGTGGAGCGCATGTTGTGGAGCATATCAAACAGTTCGATGGTCGTCTTGCAACTGTAAAACAACTCATTCACCAGATCCAAAAGTTTGTCAAAATCCATCGGCTCACCGCGGAGGACATAGCCCTCGAAATTTTCACGGATGGTCTGGGTCGCCAAGGTATAATTGAGCTGAAACGACTGAAAAGTGGGTGATCTTTTTACCTTCTGGGAATAGGTGGGATTCGCGACATTCCCCTGAGGAACCGGGGGCTTTAAAGGAGCGGCGGACGATGGCTTGTCCACAGGCTCGACACAAATCTGCCCGATGCCATAGAAGCCTAAGTGGGTAATCAGCTGCTTCGTTAAGATGGTACCGGCGTTGGCTATTACTTGTTTGTTTTTGGTCAGAACGTCCTCGGCGAGAACCATGCCGGCCGTTGCATCTTTCAATGGAATTGTTTTCATAATCATACCTCATTCTGGAAATCTCTATTATATTCAGTATAAAATTACATTGGAATAAAGTCAATTAAAATGTAGTTGGAAAAAAGAATTGACAGATAGATAAAAAGGGTGTAAGGTATCTTTAGATTAGAAAATTCAATATTGTAAATTTCTCTTATTCAGAGTGATGGAGATACATAGGATCTGTGAAGTCACGGCAACCCCAATTGGAAGGTGCCTACCTGAGCGAGTAATACTGTACAAACAGTTCGAACAATAAGAGGATTTGATAATCGTGTAGCTATCAACTCCGCTTGTTGAAAAAACAGGCGGTTTTTTTATGCGCAGGACGCAGAAATGAGGTTATGCCCTGTCGGGCAACCGCGGCCGCGCAGCTGGTAGGGGGCGATAAATCTTCCCTACTCGATTTTTTTATAAGGAGTATACAAATGGAGAAATTATTATTTACGTCAGAGTCCGTTACAGAAGGACATCCGGACAAAATGTGTGATGCAATTTCCGACGCCATCTTAGATGCATGCATGGCGCAGGATCCGATGAGCCGTGTGGCTTGCGAGGCTGCAAGCTGTACAGGTTTTGTGCTTGTAACAGGAGAGATTACAACAAAAGCGCAGTTAGACATTCCGTCTATCGTGCGAGAGACTGTCAACGAGATTGGCTATGATGATGCAAAGACCGGTTTTGACGGACATACCTGCGCTGTCATGGTAGCGCTTGACCAGCAGTCCGCAGATATTGCGATGGGTGTCGACAAGGCGCTCGAGGCGAAGAACGGCGATTTGAAGGACAATCTCGACACGGGAGCGGGCGATCAGGGTATGATGTTTGGTTATGCGAC
>CAZBUW010000130.1:4976-5424 GCA_964495195.1 uncultured Roseburia sp. | reverse complement strand
TTTTTCGCAAATAGGTTTAACTGATGATCTTACCTTCACAGCAAATCCTCCTTTCTCATGAAACGCTCTGAGCCCGCAAAATAGCGCACTTCGAGTGCTTTCCAAAAGTGTCCGACTAACATTATAGCCGAACTTTCTTTGGAAGTCAATCATTTTTTCTAATAATTTATTTATCTCTCCAGATGATTCTGCCCTTTGTCAGATCATATGGGGACATTTCGATGGTTACTTTATCACCAGGTAAAATACGAATGAAGTTCATTCTCAATTTTCCACTGATGGTTGCTAAGATCTGGTGTCCGTTCTCGAGTTCTACCTTGAAGAATGCGTTTGGCAATTTCTCCACTACAACTCCTTCTACTTCAATCACATCTGCTTTTGACATTTTCAATCCTCCTTCATTTTTGCGGAGCAAAAACCGAACCCCTCTGGGTGAGGGGAGGATTTC
>CAZBUW010000130.1:0-4876 GCA_964495195.1 uncultured Roseburia sp. | reverse complement strand
ACTCCTTCATTTTTGCGGAGCAAAAACCGAACCCCTCCGGGTGAGGGGAGGATTTCACTCCTTCATTTTTGCGGAGCAAAAACCGAACCCCTCCGGGTGAGGGGAGGATTTATCTCCTTATTCGTAAATATTCTTTGATTGCTCTTTTTATTGTCTCGTCTGTCATCCCTGACTTCAATACCTCCTCAACTTCTATCGGAAGTTTCCGGATTATCTGAATGTGTTTTCTGTTCTTTTTCTTCGGATGCTCCAATGGCTTTGTGCCGCCATTGACGAGATAGACATATTCTTTTTCATGTTCGAGAATCAGATACACATGATTCCTGTCATGTCCGGATCTAGACGTTGCAAATTCTACCTTCATCGTCGTTCACCTCAGTCTTTTAATTTGTGCCCATTGCGGCGAGCTCTGATTCCGTGAGCGTTAAAATCTCAGGTTCTCCCTTCGTAATCACGATGGTGTTCTCGTAGTGGGCCGACAGCGACATATCCTCAGATACGACCGTCCACTCATCGTCCATCCACAACACTTTGTGGGTTCCCAGATTGACCATCGGCTCAACGGCTAGTGTCATGCCGGAGCAGAGTTTGATTCCTCTGAAAAGCTTTCTGTAATTTGGAATTTCCGGCTCCTCATGCATCTCGGTCCCGATTCCGTGTCCGCACAGATCACGTACAACCCCGTAGCCGAAACCTCCGGCATACTCTCCGATGGCTCTTGAGATATCATGGAGATGTCGTCCCTCTGTCGCATACTTCATTCCCTCAAAAAAGCTCTGACGTGTTCTCTCTATTAAAAGGCGTGCCTCCTCGGATATCTCTCCGATGGCATGTGTTCTCGCCGCATCCGAGTGATATCCCTTGTAGGAAAGCCCGATATCTAAGCTTACGATATCGCCTTCTTTGATAATCTTATCCGCTCTCGGAATACCGTGGACAACCTCCTCGTTCACCGAGACACAGACAGACCCCGGATAACCGTAGTAACCTAAAAAAGATGGTTCACAACCAAAACCACGAATCATATCCTCCCCCATCTTATCGATTTCCAACGTCGACATTCCCGGCTTCAGTTCCCTGCCTAAATCTTCATGAACCCTCGCAAGGATTTTTCCCGCCGCTCTCATCAAATCGATCTCATGAGGAGTTTTTATTGTAACAGGCATATCTTATGCTCCTAAAACAGCGATGATATCAGCAAATACTTTCTCCATCGGCTGAGTACCGTCCACTGATTTCAAAATGTTTTGTTTCTTATAATAATCAATCAGAGGCTGTGTCTGCTCATGGTAAACAGTCAGACGCTTCTGAACCGTCTCCGGTTTATCGTCATCGCGGAGTACGACAGGGCTTCCACATCTGTCACAGATTCCCTCCACCTTGGTAGGAATTGTCACAATATGGTAAGTAGCACCGCAGTTTAAGCAGGCACGTCTTCCGCTCATTCTGCTCACAATGCTCTCATCCGGGACATCCACGTCAATGGCGAAATCCATTTTCTCATTTATTTTATCAAGTGCTGCATCCAATGCCTCCGCCTGAGGAATGGTTCTCGGGAATCCGTCTAATATGAATCCGTTTTTGCAGTCATCCTGTTGTATTCTATCCATTACTAAATCACATGTCAATTCATCCGGAACCAGTAATCCCTGGTCCATGTACTGTTTTGCCTTCTGGCCTAACTCTGTTCCGTTCTTAATGTTCGCACGGAAGATATCTCCTGTCGAGATATGTGGAATCTGATATTTATCTGCAATCTGTTTTGCCTGTGTTCCTTTACCGGCTCCTGGAGCCCCTAACATGATAATTTTCATAGTTTTCGCCCTTTCTGCTACCTGCAGTATACTTGTTTTTCAACGTATTTTTGGAGATACGGCAGACACACTTCTACCATGCATCTGCCAGTATCTCCAAAACTATGCTTTAATCATTTAAAAATCCTTTATAGTAACGTACTAACATCTGAGATTCAATCTGCTTCAATGTCTCAATGACAACTCCAACGATAATGATGATAGATGTTCCACCGAAGGATACATCCGCACCGAAGACACCGTTGAAGAAAATCGGAACAAAAGCGACGACTGAAAGACCGACTGCTCCTATAAAGACAATGTAGTTCAATATCTTATTCAGATAATCACTGGTCGGTTTTCCAGGTCGGATACCCGGGATAAAACCACCGGCTTTTTTCATGTTGTTTGCAATCTCTAACGGATTGAATGTAATTGATGTATAGAAGTAAGCAAACGCGATAATCAATACAATATATACAACCAATCCGATGGAATATACCATATTTTCCGGATCGCACCAATTGGACTGTGACAGTCCTCTTAAAATCTTACTTCCGATTCCGTTTCCATTCCCTTTTCCTAAGACGCTGGCAATGATGACCGGTGTCTGCATGAGGGACTGAGCGAAGATGACCGGGATAACACCGCTGGTGTTAACCTTCAGAGGAATATGTGTCGACTGACCGCCAACCTGTTTTCTTCCCTGAATCTTCTTGGAATACTGGACAGGAATCCTTCTCTCACCGCCCTGAAGCACTACGACAAACAGTACCATCGCAACGATGATTGCAAGAATGATGACCGCCGCAAGTACTGCGTACGGAACTGTCTTCCCCTGCATGAACTGCTCGTATAAAGAACCGAGATCGTCCGGCATACGGGAAATAATATTGATGGTAAGTACAATCGAGATACCGTTTCCGACACCCTTCTCTGTGATGCGCTCACCGATCCACATGAGAACGGCTGAACCGGCAGTCAATGTAGCTACAACCATGATTACATTCAAAGCATCGAACTTCGTGAGGTATCCGCCTCTGCCAAAACCGATTGCCATGACAACTGATTCAAACAATGCTAACCCGATTGTCAAATATCTGGTGATCTCTGCAATCTTCTTGCGGCCTTCTTCTCCGTCACGCTGCATTTCTTCCAATTTTGGTATTGCAATTGTAAGAAGCTGCATAATAATAGATGAAGTAATGTATGGGGTGATATTCAATGCGAAGATTGACATGTTGTAGAATGATCCACCTGTCACGGCATCAAAGAATCCCATTCCATCTGCTGTCTGACTATCAAACCAGTTTGCGAATACACTACTGTCGACACCAGGAATAGGAAGCTGACTTCCTATTCTGATGACAACAAGCATGAAAAAAGTAAAAATAATTCTTTTTCGAATATCTTTAATTTTAAATGCATTGCGGAGTGTCTCTAGCATTAGATCACCTCTGTTTTTCCGCCAAGAGCTTCAATCTTTTCTTTTGCGCTTGCGCTGAATGCACTTGCCTGAACGGTAAGTTTCTTTGTAAGTTCGCCATTGCCAAGAATCTTAACGCCATCTCTCGGGTTCTTCACGATACCTGCTTCAATCAATGTCTCGATTGATACAACAGAGTCGTTGTCGAATCTCTCTAAGGTAGAGAGGTTGATTCCTACGATTGTCTTAGAATTTCTGCATTTGAAACCTCTCTTCGGCAATCTTCTGTATAATGGCATCTGACCACCTTCGAAACCTGGTCTAGGTGCTCCTGAACGAGCTTTCTGGCCTTTATGTCCCTTACCAGCAGTTTTTCCGTTTCCTGATCCATGTCCACGACCTCTTCTGAAGTTATCGTTGTGCGTAGATCCTTCTGCCTTCTGTAAATTAGATAAATCCATACCGGCACCTCCTTCTTTTTATCTTATTTTAAACTTCTTCTACTTTTACATATGGTGCAACTTTGCGAAGAGCACCTGCTGTTGCTGCGTTATCCGGTAACTCAACCGTTTTGTTCAGCTTTGTCAAGCCAAGAGCTTCGATTGTTTTTTTGTTCTTCGGAACAGCACCAATTGTAGATTTTACAAGTGTTACTTTAAGTTTCTTGTCTGCCATCTTAAAATTCCTCCTCAATTAACCTACAATCTCTTCTACGGATTTTCCGCGAAGTCTTGCTACTTCTTCAGGAGATTTTAACTGACTTAAAGCGTCGATTGTAGCAAGTACAACGTTCTGCTTATTGTTAGATCCCAAAGATTTTGTACGGATGTTTCTGATTCCTGCAAGCTCACATACGTTACGAGCAGGACCTCCAGCGATGATACCGGTACCTTCTGGAGATTTCTTTAATAAAACAGATGCACCTGTGTGTTTTCCCTGTACATCATGTGTAATACTATCAACATCGTCTAACTTAACGTTGATGAGTTTTTTCATAGCATCTTCTTTTCCTTTGCGGATTGCTTCCGGAATCTCAGTTGCTTTTCCTAAACCAGCACCAACATGACCATTGCCGTCACCAACAACAACCAAAGCTGTAAAACGCATGTTACGTCCACCTTTAACAACTTTTGTTACACGTTTGATTGATACTACTTTTTCTGTTAACTCTAATTGACTAGCATCAATGATTTCACGTTTCATGTTATTTCCTCCTACTAGAAATTTAATCCAGCTTCTCTTGCTGCTTCGGCTAATGCCTTTACTTTACCCTGATATATGAATCCGCCTCTGTCAAAGACAACAGTGTCAATACCCTTATCTAAGGCCTTTTTAGCAATTACAGTACCAAGCTTGGTTGCTGCTTCTACGTTATTAGTCTTTTCAAGCTCTGCTTTGACATCTTTGTCAAGAGTAGATGCTGAAACAAGTGTATTTCCAACTGTATCGTCAATAATCTGAGCGTACATATGATTATTGCTTCTAAACACAGCTAAACGTGGTCTTTCTGCAGTACCCGCAAGATGATTACGCATTCTTCTATGTTTATTTTCACGAACTGCTGTTCTTGATTTCTTACTAACCATTTCTTGTCACCCTTTCATTATTTCTTACCAGTCTTACCAACTTTACGTCTAATAACTTCATCAGCATATTT
>CAZBUW010000129.1:0-5586 GCA_964495195.1 uncultured Roseburia sp. | reverse complement strand
TGTGAGCCACAAGATCAAAACATTAACTGATAGGCCTTCGTGAAACAACCCTAGTTCACTTTTTTTCACTCTTTTTTTTGCAATCTAATTATGCTATACTACAAATAGTTATATGTTTCGGAAAAATAAAGAAAACCAGGCAGGTGAAAGGGGTATGAAAACCAGAGTATTTCAGGAAGAAATATTGGACAGGATTCGTTCCTATCGCGACAGGCAGGTACAGGAAGAACTGTGGGAACTGTTAGATTCCTACGACAAATATCTTCAGATGGAAGGAACGCCGGATCAACTGGCCGAGGCTGCGTTTTACCGCGGGGAGGCGTATTTCCGTTCAGGGAGGTACACAGATACGGTGGAGGAATTGACAAAGAGTCTTGGGATTGTGAAGACGAAGCCTTATCTGCATTTGGAGGCGCAGGCGTACAATATTCTTGGGATGCTGTTCTCATTCGTGGGGTATGAGACGGTCGCGCTGGAGAATTACCTGCTCGCCGTGGCTTCCGCGCGCGAGAATGAAAAGTTCTGTGAGGAGATTGCTTCACTGCTGAATATCGGTCTGCTCTATCAGAATCTTACGGATTATCACAAGGCGATGCACTATTATAACCTCGCTTTTGAACGGGCGAACCGGACGCAGCTGAACCCGGATATTGAGATGAGTATGCTTGTGATGACGCAGAAAGCGCAGCTGTTTTACAAGATGAAGAATTATGAGGACGCGCTCAGCCTGTACAAGCAGGTGAATGCCTACCAGAGTGCAATCCGGGAGAGTGAAGACACTGTCCTGCCAATTCAGATTCTGGATGTCTATATGAAACACCATTTTGGACAGGCAGCTTTGGCGGAGGAGAAGACGCAGAAAGTGATTGATGGAGTGGCTGCGGATGCCAATTTTATGGAGCAGATTGACTTCTATATGGAGTTTGTACATTTTTTGCTGGAGAAAGGAATGCAGGAGCAGGGCAAGGCTCTGATTGATGAGATTGAGCAGAAGATTGAATTGACAGAGTATATTTATCTGCGCATAAAAATAAAAGAACTCGAAATTGCTTATCAGAAACAGTTTGGAACCAGAGAGGAATATTTGAACGCCTGCCGGTTTTATATGGAACTGCAGGGTGAATTTGAGCGTGCCATGCAGGGATTCCGCAGGAAAAACCTCGAGAATATCATGTTGCTGCAGCAGACGGAGGAGAAGCGCAAGGAGTTCGAGCGAAGGAGCAGGATGGATCTCGATACCGGACTTTTAAATAAAGCGGCATTTGAAGCGGAAGTGAAGGAGTATCTTACAAACAAGACGAAGGATTCCAGAAATCTGCTGATGATGATTGACATCGACAATTTTAAACTGGTGAACGACACCTACGGTCATATGCATGGGGATTCCGTCATCTCTAAGCTGGCGGAGATGATTCGTGAGTATTTTGCCAGAGAGGGAATCTGCGGGAGGTTTGGCGGAGATGAGTTTGTTGTATTTCTGCCGGAGATTGACAATATCGAGCGGGAAGAGACAAAGATAGAGCAATTCAGAGACGATTTCAGCAAAGTGTCCTTCGGGAAGAATGAGAATGTTCACAGCACTGTGACCATAGGAATTTCTTATAACGAGGGGACGAACACCTCCTATGAGGCGATGATTTCCTGCGCGGACGAGGCTTTGCTGAAGACGAAGGAATACGGTAAAAACAAAGTGACATTTTTTGAGATAAAAAAAGGAACGGAGATTTATGGAGAATAAGACAGAAGCGGGGAGGGGAATCGTTGCAGACGGTTTTTTCTTCCGGGATAAACAAGCGGCGGAACAGGCACAGAGAGAGGCGGAGGGCGTAAAGTTCATACAGGAGAAGATTGACAGGAGTCAGCCGCGGATGGTTCTTCAGGTCTACAATCAGGTTGTCAGACAGAATATGTTTGAGACGGTGGTGGGACAGACCTACCTGAAAGATTTGCAGGAATACTTAAAGGCAGTGCCGGAGATTCAGCCGGACGAGATACTGCCAATTCAGGTGGAACAGGTGAGGCACACGGTCGTACTCACACCGCCGAAGAAGGAGGAGCCGAAGGAACAGGTCGTTACCAGGGTAAAACATAAGGATTACAAGAAGAGCTTTCAGATGTCGTTCATTTTAAATATTGCACTTATCGTCTGTATTATTTTTATGTTTTTAATCAATCTCTCCAGTGACAGTCCGACTATATTGAACTACGAGAATAAATTGATTGACAAATATGTACAGTGGGAAGAGGAACTGGAGGAGCGCGAGCAGATTTTGCGAGAGAGAGAAAACGCGCAGCAGTAGAGTAAATTCACAGATTTTTCATAGATGTGTGCTACATTTGTATGCAAAGTAATGGTGAAAAGGGAAGAAAGAAGAGGCTTGGTATGGAAAATACAGTGAATCATATTAAAATTCTTGTGGTGGATGACGAGAGCAGAATGAGAAAACTTGTCAGAGACTTTCTGGTGAGAGCGGGCTATGAGGTCTTAGAGGCCGGGGACGGAGAGGAAGCATTGGAAGTGTTCTACCGGGAACGCGACATTGCGCTGATTATTTTGGATGTCATGATGCCAAAAATCAACGGCTGGGAAGTATGCAGGGAAATCCGGGAGACATCGAAGGTTCCGGTCATCATGCTGACGGCAAAGGGCGATGAGAGCGATGAACTGACGGGGTTCGAGCTGGGGGCAGACGAGTATATTTCAAAACCTTTCTCTCCGAAGATTCTGGTGGCGCGCGTGGAGGCAATCTTAAGGAGAAGCGGCAAATCTGAGGAGGAGGCGCTGCTTCAGATGGGGGACATTACGGTGGACAAGACGGCACACCGGGTTACCATCGACGGCAGGGAGATTGAACTGAGTTTTAAAGAGTTTGAATTGCTGACCTTCTTTATGGAGAATGCGGGAATTGCGCTCTCGAGGGAAAAGATTCTCAACAATGTCTGGAACTATGATTATTTCGGCGATGCGAGAACAATCGATACCCATGTCAAAAAATTGCGCTCTAAGATGGGCAAAAAGGGCAATTATATCAAGACAGTCTGGGGCATGGGGTACAAGTTTGAAGTGCAGTCCTGACGGAAGAAGGATGACAGTTTCATGAAAAAATATTTAAAGGACAGAAAAATCGGTTCTCTGACCCGGGAGATGGTGATTATCATCATAGGGCTGGTGACCGGCACGGTTTTTTTGTGCTGGGTTTTGAATAACGCACTCCTGGAGAAATACTATATCTCTAAGAAGGAGAATGTACTTCTCGAGAGCTACGAGTCGATTGACAGTGCGGCAAGACAGGGGGAACTCGAGAAGGATGATTTTGACATTTCGTTTGAAAATATGTGTTCCAACAATAATATAACGGCACTAGTAATTGGACCGGACCGCATGGTCATCCGTTCCTCTGCAAACGATACACAGAGAATCATGATGCAGTTTTTGGATCTGCTGTTCGGGAGTGGGGATGAGAAGACTGAAGTATTGCAGCGGTCGGACAATTTTGTGCTGCAAAAGCAGAATGATGAGAGGCTTGCATCGGAGTACCTTGTGCTCTGGGGAACGTTGTCGGATGGCAATTTTATCATAATGAGAACGGCGTTGGAGAGTATCAGGGAGAGCGTGGCAATCTCAAACCGCTTTTTGGGTTATGTGGCAATTGCCGGTGTGCTGATCAGTGCGGTCGTCACCCTTTTTGTGACGCGAGGAATCACCACTCCGATTCTTGAACTGACGGATATTTCGAAGCGCATGGCGGAACTCGACTTTGACGCAAAATACCGGGTAAGACCGAGACACAGGAATGAGATTGATGAACTTGGAATTCACATCAATGCGTTATCCGGTGCGCTTGAACAGACCATTTCAGAATTGAAGAGCGCCAACAATGAACTGCAGATGGATATCGAGAAAAAGACGCAGATTGACGAGATGCGCAAGGAGTTTTTATCCAATGTGTCACACGAGTTAAAGACGCCGCTGGCGCTGATTCAAGGCTATGCGGAGGGCTTGAAAGAGTGCATCAACGAAGACGCCGGAAGCCGTGATTTTTACTGCGGCGTCATAATGGACGAAGCGGACAAGATGAACCAGATGGTGAAAAAACTTCTCACCCTCAATCAGATAGAGTTCGGCAGTCATGCACTGACGATGGAGCGCTTCAATCTGACGGAATTGATTCGCGGAGTGATTGATTCCGCTTCGATTTTGTTGGTTCAAAACGAAATAAAACTGAATTTTGTCGAAGATATGCCGATATATGTATGGGCGGATGAATTTCAGATTGAGGAAGTCATCACCAACTATCTGAGTAATGCGATTCACCATGCAGCCGGCAGGAAAGAGATTGTGATTTCCTATACGAGAAAGCCGGACTGCGTGCGCGTGCGTGTGTTCAATACAGGGGAGAATATTCCGGAAGAAGAATTGGATAATATCTGGATTAAGTTTTATAAAGTGGACAAGGCAAGGACGAGAGAGTACGGCGGAAGCGGAATTGGACTTTCTATCGTAAAAGCGATTATGGATGCCCATCACCATGAATGTGGGGCGCTAAACCGCGAGGATGGAGTGGAATTCTGGCTGGAGCTGGATACAAATGCGAAGGAGGGACGCGAAGCGGAATAAACGGGAGTTGCCATATTGTCTAAAAAATGATAACATAAAATTAAATTTACTGATTTTTTTACAAGGAGCAAGTATGAAAAATTCAAGGATGAAAAAAGTAGTGACCTTTGGCTTGGCAGCATTGTTATTGCTCGGAGGATGTGGAGAGGTACCATATGAGCTTACGGAATCAGAAGAGAGCTTGATTGTGAACTATGCTTCCAATGCGGTAGCAAAATTTAATATCAAACAGAAGGATGGTCTGACTTATGTCGATTTGTCGCAATTGGACAAGAGTGAGGAGACGGAGGAGCCGGAGGATACGCAGACTGTCGAGGACACGGAGACGGCGCAGGAGCCATCGGCGCCGAACGGCGCGGAACCGGTTTCGGAAGACCCGGATGCCCCTGTGACAAAAACGCTTCAGGACGTGTTTGGAGCGGAAGGGCTGTCTGTAAACTATGCGGGATACGAATTGTCTAAGAGTTATGTCGCGGAGGATTATTTTGCGTTAGACGATGCGGGGCAGGGAAAGATATATCTGGTGCTGAATATTGATTTGACGAACAACAGCGCCGGGGACATCACGGTTGATCATCTGGTAAATATGCCGTCGCTGCAGGTGTCGGCGGACGGAATGACAAGCACGGTTGAGACGACATTCCTCTTAAATGATTTTTCCACTTATCAGGGAGTGATTTCACCGGCACAGACTGTGCGCACTGTATTGCTGTTTCAAGTGGACGAAACCGTGACGAGCGTGACGGAATTGTCACTCAATACGACAATAAATGGCGAAAAAGTAACGATTATTCTGTAAATTGGGTGAAAATAATATCCAATTATAGAAAATACTATGATATAATGAGTGCAAGAGAGAAGAACACGCTTGCGCGTTCGGCGAACGACGAATGTTGTTCATGAATCTCTGATTCATGATATAATGAGTGCAAGAGAGAAGAACACGCTTGCGTGTTCGGCGAACGACG
>CAZBUW010000128.1:0-5831 GCA_964495195.1 uncultured Roseburia sp. | reverse complement strand
AACTACATACCATTTTCTATCAATGGTAGCTGGGCTAGCCATAAAAGTCTTCATTGATTTTCCTCCTAAAATAATGCATTCGGCGTCTCCACAATGCGAATGTCCGGCGCACTGCTTCCACGCTCATAATTGTATCATAAAATGCCGTTCCGGGGCTTTGGAACCGCACTTCGTCTCTTTGTCAGACTTACATATTATAGTATACGAAGCCACGCGTGTCAACCATTTTTTTCTGAAAAACAGCATTTTGCCCGCTGTCTCAGCGCACAAAACGGATAGTTCTTTTTCTCTATAAACAGGTTAAGAAAAACTCTTATGTTTCCGATATAAAAGGTAGATACCAGAGCCGAATGGAGATTCGGTGCAAGATGACACGGAAGTCTAGATTTATTCAAAGGAGTGATTTTATGGCAAATGATATCAATACGTTGTTTTCCAGCCTTGGAAACACGAACAATAATTCTGTTTCTTCTGATCTTTTGGGCATCAGTTATACAGACTATGCAAGCATCCGCAACGGGAGCTATGGGAAATTGTTAAATTCCTACTATCAAAAAGAGTTAGACAATTCCGGTTCCTCCGGAGTCGGCACAACAGACAGCAAACAGATGCTGACCTCCATCAACAGCGCAGCTTCCGATTTGAAAGATTCCGCTGCAAAGCTTCTGTCGAAGGGAAAAGACTCCCTCTTTACGACAAAGAAAGATGAGAAGGGCAACAGCTATGTAGATTACGATACAGATAAGGTGTACAAGGCTGTCAAGGATTTCGTCGACAACTACAACAGTCTGCTCGACGCCGCAGCGGATACGGATACCACAAGTATTCTGCGCTCTGCAGTCAGTCTGGTCTCCTACACAGAAGCCAACAAGAATGCTCTTGCGGAAGTCGGCATCACGGTGGGCACCGACAACAAGCTCTCCATCGACAAGGACAAGTTCGAGGAGGCGAGCAAGGCGCGGGTACAGTCGCTATTCCAGTCCACCGGCGGATATGCTTACCAGATTAATTCCAAAGCGGGCATGATTTCAAATCACGCGTCCCTTGCGGCGGAGAAAGCATCCGATGAGAGTACCAAGAGCAGCTCCTCATCTGCGATTACTTCAACTTCGACTTCCAAAGACAGCACCAAGACTCTGGCAGCCATCCGCGAGGCAGCTTCCGATGCACAGGATAAACTCTCTGCTCTGCGCACGCTCGGCAGCAAAAATCTATTTACCCAGACCAACGGGAAATATGATGTCGATGCGATTTCTGACGCTGTAAAGAATTTTGTCAAAGATTACAATACTCTGTTGGAAAAAACTGAGGATTCCAACACTTCCGACATCAGACAGGCAAGGCGTACCATGATGAATTATATCGAGGCAAAAGAGAGCACCTTAAGCTCTGTCGGAATCACGATTGATTCAGACGGCAGTCTCTCCGTCGACTCCGAGAAATTCAAAGCCGCGGATATGTCCAAGGTAAAATCTCTCTTTCAGGGAAGCGGCAGCATGGGGGCACAGTTGGAAGCTCAGATTTCCAAGATTGACACCTACGCTGAGATTCAGTCCTCCAAGTCCAACACTTACAGTGGAAGTGGCAACTACAACAGTACTTATGCTTCCGGAGATTTATACAATTCAATGATTTAGAACCTTTTTGCATCACAAAAGGAGCTGTTTTAGCAGCTCCTTTTCTTTTTCCATCATAAATCTGCCTTATTCCGGTTATACCGTTCTAAGAAAAAATTTCGTTCGGAGGAAAACGCATATGAAAAAAATCCGTTCTTTGTTTGCCGCATGCGGCGGCAGCGCCCAAAATGCCGGCGACAGCACGGAGGGCAACACCGCGCAGACCGAAAACATTGGCAGTGCGCTCGAATTGCTGACCACAGTCTGGGATTCCTACGCAGAGGATGAGCGCTTCCCGGCGGCGGACGGCGACTATGAAGAAACGAACTCTGTCATGGATGCACCGGGCAGCTTCGGTCTTGCGGATACCGCAAATGCAGATTCTATGCTTGGGCTACCGGAATCTGCGGCTTCGCAAATTGACGATGCTGCCTCACTGATGCATATGATGAATGCAAACACTTTCACTTGCGGCTCTTTCCATGTGACTAGCGCTGACGATGTGCCCGCAGTGGCGGATGCGTTGCAGCAGAATATTATGCAAAGACAATGGATGTGCGGATTTCCGGAAAAACTGCTTGCAACCTATGCGTCTGCAGAAATCTGGTTCTGCTGTTTTTTAGCCTGACTTTTTATGCGTGGGGCGAACCAAAATTTGTGTTGGTCATGCTGCTTACGGTGGCACAGGGCTATCTCTTTGGAATCCTGATTGAAAAAAATGGTGAACGTCTGGCGAAACGATTTCTGGCATTCTCAATCGCCATCAGTCTGGGAATTCTATGCTGCTGCAAGTACGCAGACTTTTTTGTGGAAAATTTCAATGCAGTGACCGGACTGTCCGTTCCGCTGCTAAAAATCACGTCCCCAATCGGCGTCAGCTTTTACACCTTTCAGATTCTAAGCTATACTGTCGATGTGTACCGACAAGAAGCGCCCGCCCAGCACAGCTTTATCAATCTGGCCGCCTATATCGCCATGTTCCCGCAGTTGATTGCGGGACCTATTGTCTGGTATTCCACCGTCTCCGGGCAGTTGGAGGACAGAGAACACAGCATTTCCAAAGCAGCTTTAGGAATCCGCCGGTTTACAATCGGCCTTGGAAAAATATTCGGATTTGATTTTCCGGAAAATTTCAAC
Source organism: uncultured Roseburia sp. (assembly GCA_964495195.1). Taxonomy (GTDB): domain Bacteria; phylum Bacillota; class Clostridia; order Lachnospirales; family Lachnospiraceae; genus Roseburia. The sequence continues at coordinate 3,078 of CAZBUW010000128.1, read as the reverse complement.
TATCCGTTTATCGCAAAAAGCGCAACGGATTTCTGGAGAAGATGGCATATTTCCCTCGGAACGTGCTTCCGGGATTATGTATATCTTCCACTCGGCGGAAACCGTGTCTCTAAACAACGCCGAATTAGGAATCTGCTGGCCGTCTGGTTTCTGACGGGTCTCTGGCACGGCGCGGCATGGAATTTTATCGCCTGGGGGCTCCTCTTTGGAATTCTCGTGGTTGCAGAAAAAAGTCTTTTGTTGAAAAAACTGGATCTCCACCCTGTATTGTCGCACATCTACATGCTTTTTATCCTGCTCATCGGTTTTGTACTTTTTGATGCCGGAAATCTCCCGGAGGCTTTTGCCACCATCGCCTCCATGTTCGGCGCTACAGATATTCCGTTTTTCTCTGCGGAGGCGCTCTATTATCTGAAGAGCTATGGTCTGATTCTATTGACTTCCGTAGTTGGTTCTACTCCGCTTCCGTCCATCGCGGTAAATAAGCTGCGGGCGACTGACACCTGCGAAAAAGTCCTCAATGTGATTAAACCTGTTTTTCTGCTGGGATTATTATGTGTCGCACCGGATATCTTGTGGATGAATCTTTCAACCCGTTCCTATATTTCCGATTCTGATTCAAACAATTTTAAGACAGAGAGGAATGTGTCAATGTCAAACAGAAAAAGAGAGTTCTTCACTGTTCTGTCATCCGCCCTCTTTCTCTTTGGCTTGTCCCTGTGGTGTCTCCTAAAGCCTGCGGAATCAGTGTCGCTGAGTGAGCGAAGAACTCTGGCACAGATGCCTGAACTTAAGGTTGAGACTTTGTTAAACAGTAAATATATGACGGACTTTGAAGATTACTCCCTGGATTATTTCCCTCTGCGCAACCGTTTTCGAAGCCTAAAAGCCATGAACTCCCTCTATCTGTTCGGTCAGAAAGACATAAACGGCATCTATCTTGCAGACGGTTACGCGTCAAGGCTGGAATATCCGATGAATCCTGACTCTTTAGACAATGCTGCAAAAAAATTCGAACTCATCTACAATCAGTATCTTGCCCCGGCACAAAGTCGCGTATACTCATCCATCATCCCGGATAAAATTTTTTTCTGGCGGAGGAAAACGGTTATCCCGCTATGGACTACGGCGAATTTACGGCCTGTCTTAAAGAGCGTGTGCCGTTCATGGAATATATCGATATCACGGATTGTCTGGAATTAAATGATTATTATCGGACCGACCCGCATTGGCGCCAGGAAAGAATTACAGATGTCGCAGAACATCTTGCAGAAAGCATGGACAACCCGATTGCCGCGCAGTATGAGATTGCACAATTAAAGCGCCTATTTTACGGTGTCTACTGTGGACAGTCTGCACTGTCCCTGCCCCCGGAAAAAATGTATTATCTTACGAACGACACACTAAATGACTGCGAAGTCTTTGACTATGAGACAAACCAAATTCTATCGTTCTATGATATGCAAAAAGCGGAGGGAAACCGCGATTCCTTCGGCAGCAGCCTCGCTCCTTTGTTGGTGAAAGGCTATGACGAAATTGTGCTGATCGATATCCGCTATATCTCTAGCAAACGCCTTGGAACAATGGTCGACTTTCAAGACAGTGACGTCTTGTTCCTCTACAGTTCACTGATTCTAAACAATAGAAAGCACGCTCTGCGAACTTTCTATTGTCATGAACAACAGCGTCACCCTGAAATAGGATTCTTCACCTGATACCGTGTATGAACAGCCTCATTGAACTTTCTTTGCTTTTTGAATTTCTTCCGGTGTCGCTCTCAACATTTTTATGGCGTCGTCTTCCGTCCCGCCGTTCGCAAAAAAGTCCGCGATCAATTTTACACGGCCATCCGTCCAGCCTTCTTTACATCCTTCCTCGCGACCTGCTTTTCGGCCTTCCTCTAAGCCTTTAGCACGGCCTTCTTCCCGGCCTTCTTCCCGGGCGTCCTCGCGCTCCAGCATCAACTGCCTGTCAAAGGTATAATCCAATTCCATCACTTTCAACACCTCCGATCGGCGTTCCCCAAAAAAGTCCGCCAAAATATCTTCCCGGATGCAACGGTCTATCGCTTTCTCGATTGCATCTGTCAGATTGTCATAATCCTTCTCTCTATGGTACTCTCTGACATAGTCGACAAATGTCATGTACCCTTTTAACACCGGGCACCTGTCAAGAAGTTCCCGATTCCTTCCATGGTTGATGTTATACACCCGACAGATTAGCTCAAGCTCCGGTTTTTCGGTCAGATGCTCGTAGGCATCTGAGAGCCTCAAATCATACTGCTCCGGCTGTGCCTCCTCCCCGTTGGTAACAAACCGGGCTTGCACGGTTTGCGCGCCAGATGCGACCGCGTAGCGGTATCTTCCATACGCATCTGTGCGCATCCCGCCGGTAGGTCTTTTTATGATATAGGAATTTCCTATATCATAAAAAAACTGCAAACCGCGGTGTCGGAATCTTAATCAGCTTTCTGCCATAGATATTCTTCTGCTTAATCATCGGCTCCACAATTGTCGTAAAATAGATCAGACTTCGAATCGGCATGTTCGGACACACAGTCGACTGGTGCTCATAGATACTCAAATTCATATCCAGAACAAACGATGCATCGTTGCGTATCGAGAGAGAAATCCCCTTGTCCAATGTACAGATTTCCACCATGTCCGGATCTTTGTAGTCGGAATCATTCATCGCATTGTAAAGCTGCAACGCCCGCTCCTTGTCCTCCATCAACATACCAAACACATCACTTTTGTACTCTTTGTTTCCTGCCATATGGAATCCTCCTATGAATGTAGTTATCGAGCAGGAAACAGTGTCCTTTTGTACTCTCCACTAAAATTCCTGCTCTTATCAATTGATACGTGAATGTAAAAGCATGAATTTTCGGGATAATTTAAAAATAATAATCAGATTCGTTGATAGACGTGAAGCCCAAAGTACCCGGCCACGCTTGATGTGAAAATATGCTTTGCTTTTATTGTAGCATCTGGACAGATGAATTGCAATCCAAAACCTAACGTCAATAGGGTTGTTTCACGAAGGCCTATCAGTTAATGTTTTGATCTTGTGGCTCAC
>CAZBUW010000127.1:0-5994 GCA_964495195.1 uncultured Roseburia sp. | reverse complement strand
CGCTGAAGTCTCACGACCTCAGCGATTTTTCTTTGGGGACTTTTTTTACAGCCCCATTTATAAATGTTCGAGTGGTATTACTCGTATTTTCTGGCTTCGTACTGGAACTCAGAGCCTGCATCCAACTCGGAGGAAAATGCTTCTGTGTCTAAGAAACGGAGGCAGTCAGAACAGTAGTTTCCGAAGCTGATAGGGCATCCGCAGGTGCGGCAGCGCTTGTTGGCGGTCGCGAGATTTTTCTCCTTATAATCGATGCGTCCCTCGCGAATCCACTTCTTGACGAGGCGGAGAGGGATGCGGAAGTAGTTTGCAACCTCAAACTCGGTAACTTCGTTCTGTTGTATGTACTTTTTGACCTGTGCGAAGAGAGCCTGCTCGTAGCATGATTTGCAGAGGACTTTGCTGCGGCGGGCTGCGAAAGTGACACCGCAGTTCTTGCAGACGCATTCGCTGCTGTGTTTCTCTGTGAAAAATTCAACTACATCAGGATTGTTGTCTGAATATCTCATATGTACTCCAATCATGTGTTACAAAAAATCGGTACTTTCATACCATAACGAAAGCATTTTAACATAAGATGGGAGAAAAATATATAGTACTTTGGTACTAGATTTTTGCGATTGCCATTGGAACAAAAAGGGTGTAGGATTATGATAAAACAGAAGAAAAGGAAAAAAGGAAAAAGAGATGAATGAGAGACTTGTGGAGATTCTGACGGACTCCTTTACAAAATTATTGATTCCGGGAATCATGGTGACAATTCCTCTGACCGTGATTGCGTTTACCTTTGCACTGATTATCGCGGTGATTGTGGCGCTGATTCAGTTCGCCAATGTCCCGGTGCTGCGGCAGATTGCAAGATTCTATATCTGGGTAATCCGTGGAACGCCGCTTCTGGTACAACTGTATGTGATTTTCTACGGACTGCCGAGCGTGGGAATTGTGCTCGACCCGTTTCCGTGTGCGGTCTTAGTTTTTTCCATCAACGAGGGCGCGTACTGTGCCGAGACGATGAGAGCGGCGCTGGAGGCGGTTCCGCGCGGGCAGATTGAGGCGGGGTACTGTGTCGGTATGTCCTATTTGCAGATTATGCGGCGCATTGTGCTTCCACAGGCATTTCGGACGGCATTTCCACCGCTGTCAAATTCGCTGATTGGAATGGTAAAAGATACTTCGCTCGCCGCCAATATCACGGTTGTGGAGATGTTTATGTCCGCCCAGAGAATTGTGGCGAGAACCTATGAACCGCTCGCATTGTATATAGAAGTCGGGCTGATCTACCTGATTTTTTCCACCGTGCTGACGAAGTTGCAGCGCGTCGGGGAGAAACGGCTGAATTCTTATGTAAAAAGCGAGGAGCGAAAGACGAACTCTCGGAATTATAGAAGAAAGCAGGGGAGGATTTGATGTTAGAGATTAAGAATATCAGAAAATCTTTTCAGGGGACGGATGTGTTAAAAGGCGTCGACGTGCAGGTGAAAAAAGGAGATGTTGTCGCCATTTTAGGGCCGAGCGGTTCCGGTAAGACGACACTGCTTCGATGCATCAATTTTTTGGAGCAGGCGGATGGCGGCGAGATGATTTTTGACGGCGAGCATTTCGAACTTGGAAGGATGGAGAAAAAAGATATTGCGAGACTGCGGAAAAAGACGGCGTTCGTCTTTCAGAATTACAATCTGTTTCAGAACAAGACGGCGCTGCAGAATGTGACGGAGGGACTCACCGTCGCAAGGAAGATGCCGAAGGCGCAGGCGATGGAAATCGGAAAGCGTATGTTAGACAAAGTCGGTATGTCGGAGCGCTATGACTATTACCCGAGCCAGCTCTCCGGCGGGCAGCAGCAGCGTGTCGCAATTGCGCGGGCGCTGGCGACGGACCCGGAGATTATCTATTTCGATGAGCCGACCTCCGCGTTAGACCCGGAGTTGATTGGTGAGGTGCTCGCCGTCATGCAGCAGCTTGCAAAGGAAGGAATGGCAATGTTAGTTGTAACACACGAGATGGGATTTGCGAGAAACGTCTCGAACAAAGTCATTTTTATGGAGGACGGTGTGGTCGTGGAGGCGGCAGGTTCGAAAGATTTTTTCGAGCATCCGCAGGAGGAGCGCACGAAGGAGTTTTTAAACAACGACAGAAGTCGTTAGAAGTTTCGGGTGTCATGCTGCACCCGGGCGAAAAAAGGAAAGAAAATGGAGGAAGAATATGAAAAAGAAAGTGATTAGTATGATAATGGCTGCCGCATTGGCAGTTGGAATGGCGGCATGCGGTTCCGCCGGGACAGAAAACGATGCAGCGGAGGCGGAAAGCAATGCAGCGACGGGAAACGACACTGAGGCGGGAAGTGATGCAGCCGAGGCTGTGGATCTTCTGGCACAGATTCAGGAAAAAGGTGAGATTACGGTTGCGATGGAGGGAACCTGGGCTCCGTGGACGTATCACGACGAGGAGGGTAATCTGGTCGGCTATGATGTGGAAGTTGCCAAAAAAATTGCGGAGAAGCTGGGCGTGGAGGCAAACTTCGTTGAGGGCGAGTGGGATGGACTGCTCGCAGGGATTGATTCCGGGCGTTACGATATCATGGTAAACGGCGTGGAGTATACCGAGGAGCGCGCCCAAAAATATGATTTTTCCGAGCCATACGGCTATATCAAGACCGCTTTAGTTGTAAAATCGGACAATGATGAGATCAAGAACTTTGAGGATTTGGAGGGAAAATCTACCGCAAACAGCATCGCGAGCACTTATATGACATTGGCGGAGAGCTATGGTGCGACTGCGACCGGTGTGGATACGCTCGATCAGACGATGGACATGGTTCTTTCCGGGCGCGTGGATGCCACTCTGAATGCGGAGGTGTCCGTCTATGATTATCTGAACGTTCACCCTGACGCAGAGATTAAGGTGGTTGCGCTGACAGACGAGGCGTCTAATGTCGTGATTCCGATGCGGAAAGGCGCAGAGACCGCCTCTCTCCGCGAGGCAATCGACGAAGCAATCAAAGAACTGCGCGATTCCGGCGAACTCTCCGAGATATCAGAAAAATATTTCGGAACAGACATTTCCGCAGAGTAACTGTAAAAAGCAGATGCGTTCCTGCCGATATATACATAAGAAGCAATGAGGACTACATGGAAAAGGAATTCCGTAAGAATTGAATCAGGGAGGAACGCGTATGAGTGCAATTACCAATTCAGTTGCCAATGCGGCAGGTTATCAGTCGGCATCGGAGGTAAAGCAGAAATCCGAGGTCACGAAGAAGACGAAAGTCAGCGGGAAGACCGTTGGCAATCCGACACTGAGTGAGAAGGCGGCTAAGTATTATGAGGAATTGAAGAAAAAATATTCCAATATGGATTTCATCTTAGTCAGCCGCGACAAAAAGCAGGAGGTTGAGGCGCAGGCGGCAAAATATGCCGGCAAAAGTTCGAGTGAACTCGTCGTTTTGATTGATGAGGACAAGATTGAACGGATGGCGGAGGATGAGGCATACCGCAAACAGTATGAGGGAATCATCGCCAATGCGGCAAGTGGACTGTCCCGGATGAAAGACCAGCTTCAGGCGTCGGGTGCGAATGTGAGAGGCTACGGCATCAAGGTGAATGACAACGGAACTGCCTCCTATTTTGCAGTATTAGAGAAATCCAGCGCCGCACAGCGGGAACGCATCGAGAAGAAGGCGGAGGAGAAACGCGAAGCAAAGAAGGCAGAGGATAAGAAAGCCAGAAGAGAAGAGTGGGAGGAGCGCATTCAGGGAGATACCGTGACGGTGACAGCCAATTCGCTCGAGGAGCTGCTGAGCAAGATTGAAAGCTTTGTCTACTCGGATGTACAGACCGAGGAGGAAAAACAAGTCGGACAGAATTTTGACTTTAGCATTTAATGATGTTGGGGTAAAAGGGGCTGATATAAGTTGTGCTTGTCATATTGCAAAAAATAGTTTTTCCATTTGTTACGAATTACGGATATAAGATTTTCTAAATGTTTTGCCATAGATCTTTGCTGCGACCGCAACCGCCCAAGAATCGCCGTCCAGGCTTGGCTTGGGCTTTCAGCAACATCCTGTTGCTGAGTTGCTGGATACATACAAAACATTAAGAAAATCTAAAATCCTTCATTAAGTCACAAATGAAAAATTTATTTTTGTAATATGACAGTTCAAATTTTCATTAGCCTTTTTGCCCAAAACATCATTTAATAGAAAATAATTCAGGGATTGCGCAAGCAATCCCTTTTTTCTTGAGTAGAAAATTCCCTCCGGGTGGGATGTGCTTTGTCAACAGCCGGTACGAAAATCCGCGCCGGCTGTTCGGAGGCGCGGATGAGGTGTCGCTGGGAGACGGAATATGGGTAATTTTTGTGTTTTTGTTCGATATTTATATTTTTTCTCTGAGAAAATGAAGAAAATCGGCGCAAAATAGGAGTCATTTGGGTAAATAAGAAGTTTTTTCACGATTTTACCCCAAAATTAAAAAAATCTCGGGTAAATAGCAAGAAAAAATCGATATTTACCCAAATGGCTTATTCAAAGAATGTAGGCAATTCCCTTAATATGGGAGATTTTTATCGATCTCCTATATTACAAAAAGACTGCCGGGTGGGATGCACACTTTTTTTGAATTGGGAAAAATACTACCACCGTGGAAAAAAGGAGTATGTACAAGGGGAGTATCATCTGCTACCATTAATGTAACAGATAAGAAAAGGAGGCAAATCCTCCCCTCCCCCAGAGGGGTTCGGTTTTTGCTTCGCAAAAATAAAGGAGGATTTACATGAAAAAGAAATTAGGAATAGAAAAAGTTTTATTGATTGATGTAGTTGTATTTTGCATCGGATTTTTGATCGTATCCATTATGAGTCAGGGGGTACACTTCGCTCTGGCAAATTATATTGATGTTGCAAGTATTGTCGGTGTACTGCTGTTTGCGCTCCCGCCTTTTTTTGCATCCGGAATGTGGAAATATTTTGTGCGGGTCTTCTCAATCGGGAAAAAGCCATATACAATCGCCCAGATGAAACAGAGCCTTGAGGCGGTCGATATGCTGCAGAAACTCTTCCTCACGGCGGGCTGTTTCCCGATTGTAATCGGTATTGTGGGCATACTGAAAAACGTAGAAGACCCGGCTTTCATCGGACCAAATCTGGCGGTCACAATCCTGACAGGGCTGATGGTGATGATATTTGAATTCCTGCTGCTTCCGCTCAAGACCCATGTGCAGATGGCTTTGATTGAGAAGATGAACCTTGAGGCGGAAGCAGATGACGAAGAGCCGGAGGTAATCCGTTCGCCGGAGCCGGAAGCTGCAATGCGGGTGGAGAACATCGGGGATACAAAAGTGATTGAGTCAACGAAGAAAGACGAGGAGAAGGAGTATGAAGAAAGGTAGGATTTTTCTGCTGATTATCCTTTATCTTTCGGTTCTTATCTTTACGATTGCCATGCAATGGATCGGGATGGACGACCCGCAGATGAGAGTGACGACAAATATAAGCACAATTTTGATGGCATCTGTCGCGGGAATCCTTTTTTTCCTTCTGTACCGGGGCGGAAAAAAGCAGTCGCCTGATTCGTCGGAGAACAGTTCGCTGCAGGAGCAGAAAATTCCGCCAAAGGAGCGATATCTTTTATTTGCTTCTGCGCACGGGCTGACAAAGCGCGAGACCGAGATTGGATATCTCGTTCTGCACGGATATTCGAACGCCCGGCTGGCGGAGGAACTTTTCATCTCCGAAACCACGGTAAAAAAACATCTCACACACATCTACGAGAAGACGCAGACGAGCGGGAGAAAAGAATTCAGAGAGAAAATTCTAAATGCAGGTTGAATTTTGCACGTTACTATGATAAAGTATCAGAAGAACGTAAGATAAAGGGGGAAAGAACGATGGGAACAGTTTGCGGGAGTGGAGGGATTCGACAGTTAAATAGCGTGAGAATAGAAAAGGGGCTGTAAAAAAAGTCCCCAAAGAAAAATCGCTGAGGTCGTGAGACTTCAG
>CAZBUW010000126.1:0-6116 GCA_964495195.1 uncultured Roseburia sp. | reverse complement strand
AAAACTTATTAACCCAGTAGTCTTGTTTGACTACACCATTATTATACTAGGAGGATGAAAAATGAAGAATAAGAGGATGGCAGCCGTTCTTTTGGCGGCAATGATTGGAGCAATGGCAGTAGGATGCGGCGATGCCGCAGAGGAGAAAGCGGCAGAGACCGGCAATCAGACCGCAGAAAACGGTGCAGGGACAGAGACTGAGCAGAAGGATACCCAAGCGGCAGAAGAGCAGGGCAAGGAGGAGACTCCGGCTGGGACAAACGGCTATGCGTTTGAATATCAGGATGTTGTCTTTTCCATGGATATGGATGTCACCGATATGACAGATCTCTTAGGCGAGCCGAACAGTTATTTTGAGGAACCGAGCTGTGCGGCGGAGGGAATCGGAAAATTATATACTTACTCCGGATTTGAGTTAGAGACTTACCCGGACGGAGAGAATGATCTCGTGGCGTGTATTATTTTAAAAGATGATTCCGTTGCAACACAGGAGGGCGTCGACCTCTCCATGGGCAGGGAAGATATTGTGGCAGCCTACGGGGAGGCGGACGAGGAGACGGATACGAGTCTGGTGTACCGCAAGGATGGCATGAAACTTCTCTTCGTGATGGAGGGGGATACCATCGCTTCGATTGAATACGACTCCGGCGTGTTGGAATAAAGGCTGGACGAATCCGTGAAATTGTAGTAAAATCAAGTATGTAAGTGCTTACATTTACGCAGATTAAACAAATAGAATGGAGAAGTGGCATGGATACGATTGAAAAGTATATCGACGAATTATTGGAAAAGAGTACTCCGGATCGTCCAATCTGGAATATTGAGAAAATTTTACAGGGCTTAAAGTCAAAGTGGAACTACATTGATGGCTGTATGATCAAGGCTATTTTGGAGATGTATGCAATCACAAAGGACGAGAAATATTTTAAATTTGCAGATAACTTTATCGATTGTAAAGTCATGGAAGACGGAAGCATTGACGGCTATGATGTGGAGGAGTTGAACATCGACAATGTCAATGCCGGAAAGACGCTCTTTGAATTATATGACCTGACCGGAAAAGAAAAATACAGAAAAGCCATCGACTTAGTGTACAGTCAGGTGGAGAAGATGCCGCGCACAAAGGAGGGCAACTTCTGGCATAAAAATATCTACCCGAATCAGGTATGGCTCGACGGCCTTTATATGTGCCAGCCGTTCTATATGGAATATGAGACCCGTTTCAACGACAAAAAGAATTATGACGACATTTTTCGCCAGTTCTTTCAGGTGGTAGAACATATGAGGGATCCAAAGACCGGTCTGTACTATCACGCCTACGACTCCTCGAGAGAAATGTTCTGGTGTGACAAAGTGACGGGACTCAGCCAGAATTTCTGGCTTCGCGCTTTGGGCTGGTATTCGATGGCGCTCCTTGACACCTTGGACAAGTGTGATCCTTCCGTCGGAGAACCTTATGATAAGTTAAAACAGGTCTTTGTCGATCTGATGGACGCCATGCTAAACTACCAGGACGAGAGCGGTATGTGGTATCAGGTTGTCAACTTCGGCGGCATGGAGAAAAACTACCTCGAGACGAGCGGAAGTTCGATTATGGCGTATGCACTGCTCAAAGGGGTGCGATTAGGTTTCCTCCCGGAGAGCTACCGTGCGGCAGGGTTAAAGGCATTCAACGGAATCTGCGACAAGTATCTGACTACAGATGAGAATGGAAACCTTCACTTAGACGGAATCTGTCTCGTGGCGGGACTCGGCGGTGCAAACAACCGCCCGGGAACCTTCGATTACTATATGTCTGAGCCTGTCGTCAAAGACGACGCTAAGGGCGTGGGACCGTTCCTCTTAGCTTACACGGAGACACGCCGTCTGGAGCACTAAACCCGAATTATTGGTGATGCAAAAAAGCAGGTCGCATAACGACCTGCTTTTTTTGCGATAAATCCTAAGACTCCACCAGCGTCAGCCCTGAGATGTCAGGCTGGATGGTCAGGGAGTAGTTGGTATAGTAGACCACAAAGCCCGGTGCGCTGCCGTTTGGCTTCCTGACATTTTTCTTCTGGAGATAATCGATCTCAATCTTGTCATTGTCCCGCCCTTTTGAATAGTAGCCGGCCAATCTGCCAGCCTCCTCAAAGACGCGGTCCGGGAGTTCCTCATTGTTCGACTTGACGATGACATGGGAGCCAGCCATGCCTTTTGCATGGAACCACCAGTCGTTTCCGGTCGCAAATTTAAAGGTTAGTTCATCATTCTGATAATTGTTCTTTCCGACATAGATGTCATAGCCGTCAGTAGAGCGGTAGTGGAACGGCTTGCTCTTGCACTTTGCCTTCTTGTCCGTCCGCTTGCGCTTGATGTATCCGTATTCGGTCAGCTCCTCCTTAATCTGCACGAGATCGTCCTCCGAGAGTGCGATGTCGAGGGAGGCGGAGATACTTTCAAGATGGTCGATCTCTGCCTTTGTTTCCCTGGTAAGCTGCGTCAGAGCTTCATAGGTGCGCTTTAATTTATTGTATTTATCAAAATATTTCTGCGCATTTTCCTTCGGATTCTTCGTCGGGTCGAGCGGGATTTTGATCATCTCATTGTCGTAATAGTTGAGCGCCTCTAACTCCTTTGCACCCTCCGGCAGTCCGTAGCCGTAAGTGTGGATCAATTCCCCGTACACCTTATATTTTTCGCGTTTTTCCGTGTCTTTTAACTGTTTTTCCTGAAGTTGGAACTTCTTGCGGTTGCGCTCGAGGGCAGTCGAGACAATCCGCCGCAGATCGACGGACTTCTGGCGGATGCGGGTGTAAGTGTTCCGGGTGGAATAATATTGTTCCAGTACTTCACTGATGGAAGAAAAATCCTGTACGGTACAATCCCGGTATTCGCTTAAGTGAAAGCAGGAGAATTCCACCGGTTCTTTCCCCTTAAAAATAATATTCGGCTGATAGGCTTCTTTTTTTACATCTTCCATCATCCAGCAAAAAATGTGATAGAGATGCATTTTCCCGTCCGCATCCAGCGAATCCACCGGCATATCCCCGTCGATGGAAGCGCGGCAGCAAATCTCATTTGCGATGACAGGGCTCGTCCCGGTGAAGGAGGTATAGAGCGCTTTGGAGATGGAAACCGGTTTGACCATAACAGTATCCATAAACGCCTGCTCCGTAACTTCGAGCGGATTTAGCTTATCGCCCTGCGTGGACGGGATAAAGTAATCCCTGCCGGGGAGCACTTCGCGCACCGAGCTCATCATAGCGGAGACGTGCTTGATGCTGTCGATGATCATCCCCTCCGAATTGCAGAAGATGATGTTGCTGTGTTTGCCCATCAACTCCACGATCAGCGTCTTTTTACAGAGGTCGCCGAGCTCGTCGAGGTGCTCGATCTCAAAATGGATGATGCGCTCCATGTGCGGCTGGAAGATCCGCACAATTCTGCCGTTTGCAATATGCTTGCGCAGCACCATGCAAAAATTTGGCGCTGTGATGGGACTCGGCTTGTTTTTGTCCGTCAGATAGAGAAACGGGAGGGAGGCGCTTGCGGAGGCGGCAAGCCGGTACTGACCGCTTTTTCCCTTCAGTGTGATGAGGAGTTCGTCGTTTTCCGGCTGCGCGATCTTGCTGATTCTCGCCCCTAAGATTGTCTGATTTAACTCTGCAACTATATTTGAAATTACAAATCCGTCTAATGCCATAGGTATCACCTGATCTTTCTGAAAATATACGTTTTTTATTATAGAAGAAATACTGTGAAAATACAAATTATATTTTTATGAGGAAATTTCAAATAGGGTGAAAATAGGGCAAATTCAGGTACTTTCGGGGGGGGGGGTAAAAGAATATGTGGTAAAATAAGGTTAAGTTATTTGATAGTAGTAATGGCAATTTACAAAATTTTAGGAGGATTCTTGTATGGGAAAAGGAAAAAGCATATTGAGTATGGCACTTGCACTTGTTCTGGTGTTTGCAATGGTACCGAAGATTGATACAAGAGCGGAGGGCGAGCCGGAAGGTGAAACAGAAGAGGTTAGCGAAACAGTGCAGGTGTATTGGAATGCGTCGGGGACTTACTGGGATGCAGTTGAGACGTATTGGAGCGCCTATGATGCGTATTGTGAAAATGTGGATAAATATTATGATGCTGACCTCGAACATGTAGAGGAGTGTTATAATAATGCAAGCTCTTCAAAAACAGCAATCGATTCTGCTTTTGAGCCGTTATCTGGCTTATATGATAGTGCGGAAGAAGCGCATAATGCACTTACGGATGAGGAGAAAAAAGATAGTGAAATAGCGGATGACTGGAGTTATCTTGAAGGCAGTTATACTGATGGCATTCAGACAAGCTATGACGAACTTGAAGCACCGGGTTCATTAAACCTTCAGACATACTGGCTGGCAGAAGCCGCCTATTGGGAGACATCGGATGCCTTCTTTGCCGGAGCAGAAGAATATTATGGCAATGAGGAAACAGGCGTGACTGGAATTCTTAATGAATATAACAGTGCAAAGGATGCCAATCTGGATGAAGTCACGATTCAATCGCTTTATACGGATGCCACAGCTTTGCGTGAGAAACTTTTAGAAGATTATGATGCATTGTCGGAAATATATGGGAAAGCAGACAGTGCTTACAATGAGCTTACTGAGGACGATAAGAGCCAGATAGATAACATGGACGAGTTTAAGGAAGGGTATGAAGGACTCAAACAAAGTTATACCGATGTGAAAAATGTAGGAACTGATTTAGAAAATGACATCCCGGATAGTCCGGCACCGTTGTTTTATGATAATGCTTCCGGTAAATTCTGGGAAGCAGTAGATGCTTATTGGAAAGCGGCGGATGCTTACGCAGGAGATTCGGAGCAGGAGATTGTCGGCGCACTGAATGAATATGAGACAGCAAGAGAAGCGGCAAAAGATATTCCTTCCATTTTAAATCTTTATGACAAAGCCGTTGCCGCAGAGGAAGCTGTTGATACCGCTTATGCAGATTTGACAGATTGCTATAATAGCGCAGTTGCAAAATACAATGCACTTTCTGAGGAAGAAAAAACGGGCGTTGAAGATTACAGTGATATTACAGCAGATTATGAAATTATCAAGACAGCCTACGAGGATTTAACTGCACCGAGCGAACTAAAGGTAGCGGAGGAAGATTCCGTCACCGTATCGAATGAGGAAGGTGTGCCGGAAGTTGCCATAAAGGAAAACACAAGGGAGCTTTTAGGTAAAATTGAACTGACGGACAAAGAGAAAAAAGATATTGCAGACGGCAATGCGACAGCAATTTTGATGTATGTAAAAACCACCACTCCTTCGACAACAGAAAATGGACTTATCGCAGGAAAATTAGGAGATTATACTGCTGGCGCCTACCTTGATATTGAACTTATTTTAAAGATTGCAGATACATCAAGAACTATCACGAACCTGACAGATAAAATCGAATTAGCTGTCACTGTACCGGATACATTGATTAATAAAGATTCAGCCAAACAGCGCGAATATTGTATTATCCGTATCCACGACGGCGTGGCAAACATCTTAGAGGATGCAAAATATGCAGATGGTAAGATTACCTTTACAACCGATTGTTTCTCCATCTACACTATTGCATACAAGGATACGTCTACCAGTGCTGATACACCGGAAACCGACACGCCGGAAGTTACTACACCAACCAATACAACAGACACAACAACTACAACATCTGACACAACAACATCAACGGATACTGCATCTAACACGTCAGGCACCACATCAGTATCCTCTCCGCAGACAGGCGACGAAAACATTTTTCTTATTTTCCTTATTGCCTGTTTTGGCGGAGCTGCAGTCTGCGTGACGGTTGTGTTGAGACAGATTAGTGTAAGAAGAAAATACAACAGATAACAGTAAAATTACTGAAAGAGGGGAGCGTTTCCCCTCTTTTTTTTAGATAATTACTAAAAAAAAGAGGCTTTTTTCAAGAAGGTTCGTATAATGATGATAAAAACTTGCAAACGGTTCCAACAGAGCTATAATAGAATTAGCAGTATTTTTCATATTTCAAAAACAAACATTGCACATATAGGCTCTCGGAATCTTGAGCCTCCCGACTAAGATTCACCGGTCGGATGAACC
>CAZBUW010000125.1:0-6328 GCA_964495195.1 uncultured Roseburia sp. | reverse complement strand
CGGGAGTGACACAGAAGCTCTGCTACAAACTCCGAAAGGAGATTTCCGAGAAAATCAACCGCATGCCGATGAAATATTTTGAGAGCAGAACTTACGGTGAGGTGCTCTCGAGAATTACAAACGATGTCGACACCTTAGGACAGGGATTGAATCAGAGTATTACGACCATCATCACCTCCGTGACGACGTTAGTCGGAGTGTTTATCATGATGATGAGCATCTCTCCACTGATGACGCTGATTGCGCTGATTATTTTACCAATCTCCGTCGCCCTGATCTCCTTCGTCGTAAAAAAGTCGCAGAAGTACTTTAAGGCACAGCAGGAGTACTTAGGGCATATCAACGGACAGGTCGAGGAGGTTTACGGCGGTCACGTTGTCATCAAAGCATACAACAAGGAGAAGGATACGATTGAAGAATTTGACAGGACGAATGGGATTCTCTATGAATCTGCGTGGAAGTCGCAGTTCTTATCGGGTATGATGCATCCGATTATGATGTTTGTCGGGAATCTCGGCTATGCAGCGGTTGCCCTCGTCGGCGGTCTGCTTGCCATCCGCAATGTAATCACCATCGGAGACATTCAGGCGTTCATTCAATATGTGAAGAATTTCACACAGCCGATTCAGCAGATTGCACAGGTCATCAGTCAGGTGCAGTCGATGGCGGCAGCCTCGGAGAGAGTGTTTGAGTTCTTAGGCGAGGAGGAGGAAGACCAGATTGTTGAGCACCCGGCAAGCGTGGAGCAGATTCGCGGCGAGGTGGAATTCTCACATGTCCAATTCGGATACAACCCGGAGCAGATTATCATCAACGACTTCAGCGTAAAAGTGAAGCCGGGTCAAAAGATTGCAATCGTGGGGCCAACCGGAGCCGGAAAGACAACAATGGTAAAATTGCTGATGCGCTTCTACGACGTCAACAGCGGAGCAATCCTGTTAGACGGAAACAACGTAAAAGATTATAACCGCAGGGAGCTCCGCGATGCCTTCGGCATGGTGCTGCAGGATACCTGGCTCTTCAAGGGGACCATCATGGAAAATATCCGATATGGACGTTTAGACGCCACCGACGAGGAAGTGATTGCCGCGGCGAAAGCAGCGCACGCGCACCACTTTATCCAGACACTGCCGGGCGGTTATCAGATGGAACTCAACGAGGATGCGAGCAATGTGTCGCAGGGACAGAAGCAGCTGCTCACAATTGCAAGAGCCATCTTAGCGGACAACAGGGTGCTGATTTTAGATGAGGCGACCTCGTCTGTCGATACGAGAACCGAGGTTGTGATTCAGAAAGCGATGGATAACCTGATGCAGGGAAGAACTAGCTTCATCATCGCACACCGCCTCTCCACAATCCGCAATGCGGATGTTATCTTAGTCATGAAGGACGGAGATATCGTGGAGCAGGGAAATCACGAGGAACTGCTCGCCATGAACGGATTCTACGCGGGACTTTACAACTCCCAGTTTGAGGAGGCAATCGCCTAGAGAGATTGTTTGAATAGCAAAATAGTTCTTGACAAGGAAGAGACATTCTTTTAATGTATTAGTGAAGTAATACATGAAAGGAAAGAAAGGTTATGAAAGAACTAGTGCAGGTGAGGAATCTTAGAAAGACCTTTAAGGTTTCTGCGAAGCAGCAAAAGGTACAAAGGACAAAAGAGAAAATCAAAGTAGCAGTAGACCGGTTATCCTTCAATGCATACGAGGGTGAGGTGTTCGGGCTGTTAGGACCAAACGGAGCCGGAAAGACGACGACACTTCGAATGATGGCGACTTTGATTAAGCCGGAAGAGGGGGATATCCTGATGGATGGAGTCAGTGTCGTATCCCATCCAGAGGTCGTTCGTGGAAAAATCGGATTTTTGACAAGTGAATTAAAGCTGGAGGAGTTTTTTACACCGAATTATCTCTTTGGTTTTTTCTCTGAGCTTTATGGAATTGATAAAGAGACCATGGAGAAGAGAAAGGACCAGCTCTTTGAACGTTTCGGCATCTCAAAATTTGCTGAGGTGAAAGTGGCGGATATGTCGACCGGAATGAAGCAGAAGGTGTCGTTAGCAATCTCCCTGGTGCACAATCCGGATATTATTATTTTTGATGAACCAACCAACGGATTGGATGTGTTGACTGCAAAAGTAGTTACAGATTTCCTGCTCGAACTGAAAGCACAAGGAAAGACAATTATTGTGTCGACCCATATTTTCAG
The DNA here is from genome assembly GCA_964495195.1 of uncultured Roseburia sp. Lineage (GTDB taxonomy): Bacteria > Bacillota > Clostridia > Lachnospirales > Lachnospiraceae > Roseburia. Next base: position 4,117 of record CAZBUW010000125.1, on the reverse strand, counting down.
TTTGATTGAAAAGATATGTGACCGTGTCGGCATTATCGTCGATGGAACGATGGTAGTGTGCGACACGTTAGAAAACATGACAAAGGATAAGTGTCTGGAGGATAAATTCTTCGACATTTATGCAGAAAGAGCAGGTGAATACGATGAAAAATAATATTTTAACTGTAATGAAAAAGGAATTTACCCGTTTTTTCACGGATAAGAGAATGGTATTCACCACAATTTTACTGCCGGGACTCATGATTTATTTTCTGTATACTTTTATGGGAAAAGGAATGAGTTCACAGTTTGAGCAGACTGAAGACTTTTTGCCGGTTGTATATGCAGAGAATCTGCCGGAGTCTGTAAAAGCCGTCGCTAGTCAGGCAGAACTGATTGATTTTAAAGAGTGTACAGACAGGGAGGACATCAAGAAAAAGATTGCAGACGGTGAGGTCGACTACAATCTGCTGGCGGTGTTCCCGGAAAATTTCGATGCGGATATCGTGGCATACGATGCGCAGAGCGGTGAGGCTGCTCCAAATGTGGAACTGTATTACAATTCCATGGAGACGGATTCCTCCACAGCCTACGGCGTGATGACGCAAATGTTAGACATGATAGAATCCTCCATGGCGAATAAGTTTGACATTAATGCCGGGGACAATACATATGACATGGCAACAGAGGAGGATATGAGTGCGCAAATCTTCTCCATGATGATTCCGATGCTCTTAATTATGTTCCTCTTCAGCGGATGTATGGCGGTTGCACCGGAATCCATCGCGGGGGAGAAGGAGCGTGGAACGATTGCAACGCTGCTTGTCACACCGATGAAACGGAGCCATCTTGCCATGGGAAAAATCTTAAGCCTCAGTGTGATTGCAATTCTCAGCGGATGTTCCAGTTTTCTCGGAACCATGCTGTCCCTGCCAAATCTGATGCAAGGAGCAGGAGAAATCAGCGCTAATGTCTATGGGGTGAGGGAATACATTACGTTGTTTTTTATTATCATCTCTACCGTGATGGTGATTGTTTCCCTTATCTCGGTTGTGTCTGCGTTTGCGAAGAGCGTAAAAGAGGCAAGTACCTGGGTGACGCCAATCATGATGGTGTCTATGCTGGTGGGAATCACATCCATGATTGGGAGTCTTTGCAAGACGGAACCGGTCTGGTATCTGCTTCCATTGTATAACAGTGTGCAGTGTATGAACGGCGTTTTTTCGTTTCATATGAATGTGACAAATATTGTCATTACCGTAATTGCGAATATCATCTATGCAGGGCTCGGAGCTTTTTGTCTGACTAAGATGTTTGGCAGTGAGAAAGTAATGTTCTCGAGATAGCGATGATTTATTCTGAGAGTTTTTCATTTTTGCAGTTTAGGCCGCCTTTGATGAGAGGGCGGTCTTTTTGCGCATTCAGTGCAGATTTGTTTGATAGATTTGCGGTGTACGGTGGAAAAGATGAGGTGGTAAATTGGTATGCAAATTGATTGACGATGAAGGTATTTACAAATGGGAGGAATAAGGGTATACTATGTCATGTTTATAAAATTTATATAAAAAATATTTCTTTTCTAAGTGAGAAGAGGAGGTTTCCATGAGGACAGTGTATTTTCAATGGCGCAAAGAATCAGTACGATGGACAAGGCGGCAGCTTACGGGACAATCTTTTTGATTCGCTTTGCGTTAAACCTCCTGGCGGACTTTCAGTATTATATGATGTCAACGGGAGATGGTTATAAGCCGGTTATGGCGGCTGCGACTGCAATATCAACGGCGACCTGTGGAATTCTTCCGGCTGGTCTGGTACAGCTTGCAATCGTGATGGCGCTGACCGTGGCAGAGTCCGTGGCGGATTTGAACGCATTGAAGGAGGGAAAGAAAGTCATCCTGCTTAAGAGCAAGGACGATCTTGTGGTCAGCTTCAATTCAGATAGTTTGGAAAAGAACGATCTGGTCATTTCAAAAGGCGATGCATCTTCTGACGAAGAAAAATTATCCCTTGCATACAGTGACTATCTGAAAGTGCTGTTGTTCTTAAAATTGCTGAGCGATACGACGGCGGATGCAATCTATCAGCGGACGGCGGACGTCATTCAGGTAAATATGCAGCAAAAAGAGGAGGGATTTCTGATGAAGGATGCAAACGTGTATTTTTCCGTCAATGCAAAGGTCGAAGTATCGCCGATGATGCTGAGTTGGTCGCTTCTGTCGGGGGAGGCGGGCAATCCGTATCAGGATACCTCATGGAGAACCATAAATTTTGAGACAATTAGAGGATATTAGATAACAGGAGGTAGAATATGAAAGCATATTATAAAGATGAAGTACTATTTAGCAATTATGAAAATAAGTGGACATTTGTGGCGGCGGTTGTGTGTGGTGTATTTGGTTTGTTTGGTGTTTTTTTGGGGTCGCTTGCAATGTTTCTTTTTTTTGCTGGGCTGTTTGCTCTTTTCTTTTGGGCAAGTTATTCAGAGGCAAGGGAAAGACAAAAAAAAGCTTTGGCTAGAAGAGAATATATTATTAAGAATGGAAGAAAAGCATCGGGATGTATCGTAAATGCAGGTGGAGGCATTGAAAAGATAATGCGAGAAAGAAACTCTATAGATGAAATCAGTTATTACGAGGCGCGAGAAAAAAACTATTGGGCAGAAGTCGAATATTTTGATCCGTATGCCAATAAATTAATAAAATGGAAAGTTCAGAATTTGTATCAGAAAATGACAAATGAAGTTGGAAAAAAATGGAAGTATATGTCGCAATCATGCCGAATGGACGTACAGGATATTATGCAAAATTTGATTAAGGATTATGAGTTGTTGTAGGGACTAAAGTTTAGTTAAAGAAAAATTTATAAAAAGATTATTTTGAATGATAAAGGAGAAAAAATGAAGGCGAAAGTATTAAGACTAGTTGTATTATCAATGATGGTAATGGTGTGTTTGACAGGTTGTGGAGCAGGAGAGAATAGTAGTTTGGGTATGCCGGAAAACAAAGAGGAAAGTAATGAGAAAAGTGGGAAAAATAATTCACATCCGGTCGGTGATTATACAATTGAAATCGGTGGTGAAGAATACACATTCCCTATGTCTTATGATGAATTTAAGGATAGAGGATGGGTCTATTATATGCCGGAATATGATGATCCTTCACAGTGGAAGTCTATGCTGCAGGCAGATTATCATACAGGTGGTCTTTTCTATGATAATGGAGATATTAAGGCATTAGAATTTATTTTTTATAATCCAACAGATGAACCGGTGACATATGATCAATGTGAGGTGGTTGGATTCGAGGTTGAGTATGATCAGACGATTGACGGAATAGATGCGGAAGGGGTTATGAGTATCCCGGAAGGAAGCATCAAAGTTAACGGAACATCAATTGGAAGTTCTTCAAAGGAAGAAGTTGTTGAAAAGGTTGGAAAAGATAGAGACTTAATAGAAAATCCAGATGCTGATCTTGATAATTTTCAAACTTTTTTATATTATTTAGATTCGGAGGAGGCATTAAATCGAGTTATGCTTTTGTCATTTGACAGTGATGGAACTTTCGATGAGATATCATATATTAACGTTCCGGATTAAGAAGAAAAATTAGTTAGAGATGAAATTATGTTTATTACAGGAGAAGATACGGCAACAGGAAAAAGTGAAAAAGAAGATGGAAAAGAATATATTGTTATTAATTAAGGAACTACAAATCCATTGACATTTTGTATTTTAATGACGCTCCATTTGACATTGGAAAAACCATCTAGAGATTTTCAAAAAATGAATATTTGAATTGTAAGGGATGTCGTTTTGCGTTATTATTGGACTTCGTATGCCTTTACAAGATTCGCCGAAGAAATTTGTGTAGGATAAATAATATACAAGGATAAATATTTATGAGACTAAAAAGATGTATTTTGGGAATAGTGCTTCTATTTGTGATGGTAATAGCAGTAACTTTTTGGATAAAAAAAGGTTCGGCTGAATTGAGTGTGCAAATAGATAAAGTGATGTGGGAAAACATAGAAGAAATGCAATAAGGGATAAGGAAATAGTGGGAGACAGAGTATAATAGGCTCTCAGAATCTTGAGCCTCCCGACTAAGATTCACCGGTCGGATGAACCTTGAAAAGTAAA
>CAZBUW010000124.1:0-6331 GCA_964495195.1 uncultured Roseburia sp. | reverse complement strand
CGTATCGCACAGACGAATCATGCTCGCATGAATGAGAATGTGCGATATGCTATGAGCGGAGCGCCGGATTACGAGCAAAGTAGTGTGCTGACGCATTGCATTTGCGAATGACGCGGCCGGACTGTTGCTCATTCCGCTGTTGTTCTCCGCCACGACATCTTTTAAAAGAAAAAATGAATGATTGGGTTGTTGTCATATAGATAGAGAAGGATTGCATTTTCCTGCACATACGAATACAAAAGTCTTCCGGTCTCACTGCTGACACACAGTGCGAGAAGGCACATTCCAATCCAGACCCAGATCATTCCGTACAATACCCCCGCGAGAAGACCGATTCCCTGATTGATGCCGTGGATAATCGGGATTTTTGAAATCAGCCCGATGGCATGTCCGATTACGGCAGAAAAAATGACCGCCACCACAAACGCAGCGACCCCCGCGATTGCCCTGACTGCATAAGCGGCGAGCACCTCTGCTATCTCGCTGTACACTCCGCTTTGCGCAAGGACATCCGCCGCCGCACCGCCTGCGTACTGCTCCATTTTTCCCAGAAGGGCGGACGGAAGATTTAAGCCGAGACCATCGAGCACTTCGCTCTGCATACTCTGTCCCTCCTGCTGCATTTTTTCTTCTGCTGCTGCCCGCAGGCGCTCCTCACATTTTTCCGCTATCTTCTCCGATATTGCAGTGTGCTCCGTCAGATAATTCGCTATATAGGGCGTCGACCACGATACAAACACAAAGATGACAATCCACGCCACCAGCGAATACGCCATGCGCAAAAATCCTTTCCGGTATCCACAGAAGGCACTCAATATTAATATTACAAAAACAACTATTGCCAACCAATTCATCTGTAAGTTTATCATTATTTTAATTTTACGTTCTCCGTAACTCCTTCTAATATGAAAGTATAGTTCCGGTCCGTTCCTCCCGGTATGATTCGATACAATTCTTCATCAAACTCATAATGAAATTTGTAGATACCGCGAATTGTATAGATATCGCAGGCATTCGCGTTGCGCACACAGATCTCGTCATTGGACATAAATTCCACCGTGTCGTACTCCATGGCAAAATCGCGCTCCATAACAACGGTTCCCTTGTGATTGTACACGGTCAGATGGCGCGTCACCTCCTCGTCGTCATTGCTGGTGACGATTCCGAAATATGTGTCGTTGTAAAAAATGCTTTTCACATCTTTTTCCGGAAAAACCTCCTCCGATACCTGCGGTTTCTGCGTCCCCTCAAACACCACAATCTCATTGCCGCCGAAGGCGAGCATACAGTCGCTCGAAACGAACTCAACCTCCGGGAACACAACGCCCGAGTATGAGTAAGAGCCCACGCAGTTATCGATTTCGTTCTGCCCCACCGAACCGAAATTATAAAACGCTATCGTCGTCTTGATATCCCCGTCGTTAATATCAATCATCGAGACCGCCATTTTCTGCGCATCCGCCGAAAGCCCTAACGCGATTGGGTAACCGCCCTTCTCCCCGTGAATCTCACCGGAGGCGAGGTGCTCCCCCTTCTTATCATAGAGACGCAGGTGCGCCGTGGAGTCCTCCTCCATGAGAACAGCCACCGTCCCCTGACCCGCGACACAGACCTGACGGATTGGCATCGTCGTCTCGATATTTCCCTGCACGCCCTCCGCTGTCATAATGTAAATCTGGTTGCCGCCCTTGTCATAGATGACCAGATAGTCCCCACAGATATCAATCATCGGCTGCGCCATTTCATACGCCTGACTCCAGATTGCCTCATTCTGCAAATCCGTGTAAAAAACGCCGTCGTTACTATATTTTAAAACATTTCCCTGAAATTCTTCGAATATGCTCGCCGGGGTATCTGCCCGCTCAATGCTCGAGCGCACTTCGTAATCATCATAACTCTTCAGGGAAAAATAAAACGTTGTGCCGGCAAAGATCAGCAATGCCGCCAAAACGATTGCAATGATTCTCTTTGCTATTTTTTTCCGGTGTTCACGCAGCTTCTGTTCGTACTCCTCCATGTCCATTTCCACCGTGCGAAATCCATTTTTTCCTCTGTCTGCCATTGGCACTCCTTTATCTCATCGTTTTTCGTCTTTTTGAATAATAGTATAACACATTGCGGTGCGTAATTCATCTTAATTATTTCGGAAGGGTGAGACACTGCCCCTCATAGATGGCATCGGAGTTCTCGATTCCGTTGACCTCACAGACCTTATCCATCATCGCGGTCGTCTGATAGACTTTCATGCAGATTCCTGCGAGATTGTCACCCTTCTGCACAATATAGTAGCCGTCGGCGAGATAGCTCTGCGCGGCGCCGGCCGAAGTCTGGGTACTGTCCGTGCTCTGCGCATCCTGTGCGCTCTGGGTTGTGTCTGCCGTCTGGGTACTCTCGGTCCCCTGCGCGTTCTGTACATTGGAATCACTCTGCGCAACCTGCGCATCCACATCTCCGCCCTCTTGCGCAACTTGTTGCGTGCTTTCCGTTCCCTCTGTATCACCGGTTCCCTGCGCGGTCTGCTCTGTGCTTTTTTCAATGTTTCCGCTCAACTGCTCCACCTCTACCTCGCTTGTCTCCGTTTCCTCCGTATCGCCGAACATGGTCCCTGCGACATTCATCTGCGCAATCGTTTCACTCATAGACTTCATCTGCGAGTTGTTCTGATACGCCGCCACCACGAGCACGAGGGCGATTGCCGCCAAAAGATAGCTCGGAGAAAAACGGAATCTTCCCTCTGTTTTTTCCTCCGGCACAGCCTTTACGGCTTCCGCTCTTCTTTGATGCCCTGTCTGTTTCAGCGGTTCCTGTTCCCAGAAGAGGCGCTCTAAGTCATCGCGCTCCGCCGTCTGTTCAATTGTGACTTCTGCATGAGGCACCTCCTCCCGGACGGATGCCAATGCGCGTTTATCATGATAGAGGTAAAAACCTTCCCTTCTGCGCAGCCTCCCCTGCCGGTTGCAGTAAAAATTCTCTTCTTTTTCCATGGAATCCAACAGAAACAGAAGCTGGTGCTTCCCGCCGAAGTGTGTCATATGAACCCCCGCCAGACGGTCCGTCAGACTCGGTGCGCAGTCTTTGATATCCATCGACCAACCGACGACAATCATGTCCTCCGAGAGTTTTTTCATTTTCCCGAACACAAAACTCCAGGTCTTGTCATTCCAGACCGGCACGCCGTCCAGATATGTAATGTCCTCAATCTCAATGGCGTTCTCCACGAACACGCACTTCTGTCCGGCGTAGTGATCTATTTTTCCAAGAAGGACAAAGACCTTGCGCCCTTCCCCGAATGCCGGTGCGTCCCAGCCGACCTCATCGTGCAGATATCGGTACGCATTCTCTTCCAAATAGATTCGATCCCCAACATCTGCATTTCCTATCTGTCTTATCTCTTTTGGAAGTCCGCTCTCTTTGGTACCCGTTTCTTTCTCCTCACGGATGATTTCAATCATGCCCAATTTTTTCCTTTCTTTTCTGACCGGCACTGCGGTATCCCTCTCCGATCCTATTTTCACAGTAAAATGTAGCACAACTCCGGCTCTTTTTTTGACGATTTGAAGACCGCTTTCCAAAAACTTTTCGACAGAAAAAAAGAAAAAGAACCAAACCTCTGACTAGTCTGATTCTTTTCCCTTTTTTTCAATGGAATTTTTTCTGACATTTTGTTGTACGATTACGCCTGCACAAACGCTTTCACTTTCTCGTAGATGCTCTGTGCGTCAAGACCGTACTTTTTGATGAGTTCGAGCGCCGGGCCGGACTCACCGAAGGTGTCGTTCACACCGATTTTTAACACTTTTGTCGGAGCCTGCTCACTCAACACGTCGCAGACTGCACTCCCCAAACCGCCGATGACGGAGTGCTCCTCCACAGTCACGACCTTTCCGGTCTTCTTCGCGGATTTAACTACAAGTTCTTTATCTAACGGTTTGATGGTGTGGATGTTGATGATCTCTGCGTCGATGCCGTCCGCTGCCAGCAGTTTTCCCGCCTCCACAGCTTCGTTGACCTCAAGTCCCGTCGCAAAAACAGTGACATCGCCTCCCTCTTTTAAGACAACGCCTTTTCCAATCTCAAATTTGTAAGTCTCCGGATCGTTGATGACCGGAATGGCAAGACGGCCGAAACGAAGATAGACAGGTCCTTCGTACTCATAGGCGGCTTTGACTGCCGCTCTCGCCTCCGTGTCGTCGGATGGGTTGATGACCACCATCCCCGGAATCGCGCGCATCAGGGCAATATCCTCGAGACACTGGTGCGTCGCACCGTCCTCCCCGACGGAGATTCCTGCGTGCGTTGCGCCGATTTTTACATTGAGGTGCGGATAACCGATGGCGTTGCGCACCTGCTCGTAGGCACGCCCCGCTGCAAACATGGCGAAAGAACTGATAAACGGCACTTTTCCACAGGTTGCAAGTCCGGCTGCAATCCCTGTCATATTCGCCTCCGCGATTCCGACATCCCAATGGCGCTCCGGAAACGCCTTTTTAAAGATTCCGGTCTTTGTCGCGCCCGCGAGGTCAGCGTCTAAGACAATCAGGTTTTCGTGCTCCTTTCCGAGTTCCACCAAAGCATTGCCATAACTTTCTCTCGTTGCTACTTTTACTTCTGACATAATGCTTCACCCACTTTCTCTAAATCTGCCATTGCGACGGCATACTGCTCGTCGTTTGGCGCTTTTCCGTGCCAATCCACCTCATTTTCCATGAAGGAGACATCTTTTCCCTTCAACGTCTTCGCGATGATTGCGGTCGGCTGTCCTTTTGTCTCGCGCGCTTCGCAAAAAGCCGCACGAATCTCGTCGAAATCGTTTCCGTCGATGTTGATCACATGGAAGTTGAAAGCTTCAAATTTTTTGTCGATCGGATACGGGGAGCACACTTCGTCGATAGCCCCGTCAATCTGCAGATTGTTGTTGTCCACGATGACACAGAGGTTGTCTAATTTACGGAAGCCTGCCCACATCGCCGCCTCCCAAATCTGTCCTTCCTCAATCTCACCGTCGCCGCAGAGCGCATAGACGCGGTAATCCTTCTGATCAAATTTCCCTGCTGCCGCCATGCCGGCCGCAACGGAGAGCCCCTGTCCTAAGGAACCACTCGACATGTCTACCCCCGGAATATGTTTCATGTCCGGATGTCCCTGCAGATAGGAGCCGGTGTGGCGCAACGTTGTCAAATCTTCTTTTGGAAAAAATCCTCTCTGCGCAAGTGTTGCGTAAAGTCCCGGTGCCACATGACCTTTCGACAGCACGAAGCGGTCACGTCCCTCCATCTTCGGATTCTTCGGGTCGATGTTCATCTCCTCAAAATAAAGATAGGTAAAAATATCTGCCGCGGACAGTGAGCCGCCCGGATGTCCGGATTTCGCACTGTGCACTGCCGTGATGATACCTTTACGAATTTCATTTGCCGTGATTTTTAATTCCTGGTTTGTCATCGTAATTCCTTTCTCTGGTTCCATTTTTAGAGCTCCGTGCGCCCCTCGAGAGCGCGGAGCAGTGTTACTTCGTCAATATATTCCAAATCGCCGCCGACCGGAACGCCGCTTGCGATTCTTGTGACCTTGATTCCTGTGGGTTTGATGAGCTTGCTAATGTACATTGCAGTCGTTTCCCCCTCCAGACTCGAGTTCGTGGCAATAATTACTTCGTCCACATCCTGTTCCAAGCGCTTGATAAGTTCCTTCAGTTTAATGTCGTTCGGCCCGATTCCCAACATCGGGGAGATGGCTCCGTGAAGCACATGGTAGACGCCGTCGTACTTGCCGGTCTTCTCATATGCCGCGAGGTCCCTGGTGTTCTCCACGACCATGATGGTCTTATGGTTTCTTCCCTGATCCCTGCAGATTGGGCAGAGTTCTTCATCCGTCAGCGTAAAACACTCTTTGCAGTAGCGGATGTTGCGCTTTGCCTCGATGATTGCGCCGGAGAGGCTCTCCACCTGCTCCATCGGCATATTTAAAATATGAAACGCCAGCCGTTGCGCAGATTTTGCACCGATTCCCGGCAGCCCGGACAATTCTTCGATTAATTTGTTGATCTGATTGCTGTATAAGTCCACGCCACGACCTTCCTTTCCTATATTTCTATCGTTAGGCGATTGCGAAACTCTAGTGTACTGTATCATTCACTTTCAGGCAAATAGCGCAGGATGCATTTTCAGTCTGCAAGGCGGAGGAATGAGGCGTAGCGGTGGCTACGTCGATTGACGACAACGCAGTAGATGAAAATTCAGGCAAGCTATTTGGCGAAATGTGAGTGATACAGTACACTAGATTTCTAATATGGCGTTGTACAATATAGACATATCCCCGCAGGGCACTTTGGAGC
>CAZBUW010000123.1:0-6494 GCA_964495195.1 uncultured Roseburia sp. | reverse complement strand
AAATCATGATATTTTTTTAGCCACAAGTGTTACAAAAACGCTTGACCACTACAATATTTATTAATTTTTCTTAAACTTTATTCAAAAGGTAATGGGGGATACAGGAGTATGAAAACAAAATACAAAGTGGCGGCCTGTCTGACAGTCCTGGCTGCCGCTGCAGCGATAGGGTCAGCGGCCTTTCTTTGCAGCCTGCCGGATATCGTGCCGGAACTGACATTGGAGATTGAGAGTGATGCTCCGGTGCTCGAAGATTTTTTTGAAGTCCCATATGAGAATAAGTTTGGTGTCATCTCGGTGAAAAGTGGTCTGGAGGAGGCTGATATGAATCACGTCGGAGACTATCCGGTGATCATAAACGTCCTTTGGAAGGATTACGATTCTATGATTCATGTAGTTGATTTAAAAGCACCTGAGGTTCAGACGAAGGATCAGTGGGTGTATATTGATACTGCATTGGAGGCAAAAGATTTTGTCGCATCCGTCAAAGACCAATCCGAGACGACAGTTGAATATGAGGAAGAGCCGAAGTTTAACGAGATGGGCATTTACGAGGTGACGATTCTAGTGACAGACGAGGGCGGCAATGTAACGACTGCAACGGCCGAACTTGAGGTTTACAAGGACACGGAGCCGCCGGTGATTGAGGGAGTGAAGGAACTGACGGTTAGGGCAGGGGGCAGCATTTCCTACAAAAAGAATGTCACGGTGACAGACAACTATGATGAAGATGTTTCGTTAGAGATTGACAGCAGTGCCGTCGATTTAAATACGGTCGGAGATTATCCGGTCACCTATACGGCAACGGATTTTGAGGGAAATGAGACCGTTGTGGAGACGACGGTGCACGTCAGACCTGCAGGAGTGGAAACGGCGACGGAGGAGACGGTAAACGCCGAGGCGGACAAGGTGCTCGCCTCCATTCTGACAGACGGAATGAGCCAGTATGAGAAGGCATCTGCCATCTACAATTGGGTGCATTCTAACATCGGCTACGAGAACAGCACACCAAAGACAGACTGGGTGCAGGGAGCGTACCGCGGACTCTTTAACCGAAGAGGGGATTGTTTTGTCTACGCCATGACATCAAAATGTCTGCTGACACGGGCCGGCATCACCAATATGGACATTCAGAAAATTCCGACAAGCCGGCATCACTATTGGAATCTGATTGACATCGGAGAGGGATGGCACCATTTTGATGCGACAAGACGGTCGGACGGAACAACCTTTTTCTATTGGACGGATGCGCAGCTTATGGAATATTCCAATGCGCATTACGGCTCACACAATTATGACAGATCGCAGTATCCTGCGATTCAGTAAAATACGGTGAAGAGGAAGTTACACAAAATGAAGAAACTTGGAGTTATCGACGGGCTTGGTCCCATGGCAACTGCATTTTTTATGCAGATGGTCATCGAAATGACGGATGCAGAAACCGATCAGGATCACATCGAGATGTTGATTTACAGCAAACCGTCCACACCAGACCGGACAAAATTTATTCTGGGGGAGAGCGATAAGAATCCGGCACCTGTTCTAAAAGAGGTGGGACAAACACTGGTGGAGTGCGGTGCAGATGTCATCGCGATACCATGTGTGACAGCCAATTATTTTCTGGATGAGCTTGAGACCGCCATTTCCGTTCCGATTATTGACATCGTAAAAGAGACCGCGCATTACCTGAAAGTGCACGGGGTTAAGACCGCCGGAATCATGGCGACGGACGGCACGATTCAGAGCGGATTGTTCCAGAAAGAATTGACGCGCGAGGGCGTTCGGGCGGTTGTCCCGGACGAGGAAGGTCAGCGGGATGTGATGCATTTAATCTATGAGAATGTCAAGGCGACAAAGCCGATTGAGATGGATTGTTTCGCGCGCGCATCACAATCACTGAGAGAGGCAGGCGCCGAGGTTATCGTCTTAGGATGTACGGAATTATCCATGATACGGAGGGATGAGCAGGTCGGGGCAGATTATTTAGATGCCATGCAGGTACTTGCGAAATGTTCCGTGGAACAGTGCGCCGCCTTAAAAAAAGAATACGAAGAAATTATTACAAAATAATGTGACGAGGAGAGAGATGCAGAACAATGTATTGGAGTATCTGGATGCGATTGTAGAAAAAGTTCCGGAAAAGACTGCTTATGCAAATGATACGGAGGCGTTTACCTTCCGGCAGGTTTATGAACAGAGCAGGGCAATCGGTACTTTTCTTGCCCAAAACGGAGATGCAAGGAAGCCTGTAGTTGTATTTATGGACAAACATCCGAAGACAATCATCGCATTTTTCGGCGTGATTACCGCCGGATGTTACTATGTTCCAATCGATGAGGAGATGCCGCAGAGCCGGATTGAACTCATCCTTGAGAATTGTCAGCCGGAATGGATTATCTGCGATGCAGACACGAAAGAGAAGGCAAAAAAATTTCAGTATCAGGGTAAAATCTGCCTGTATGACGAGATTGCAGGGACGAGAGAGGACGCGGAACTTTTAGCGCGGATTCGCGACAGAGCGTTAGATATCGATCCGATTTATATCGTGTTCACCTCCGGCTCAACGGGAGTGCCAAAGGGTGTGGCGGCGTGCCACCGCTCTGTCATCGACTATATCGAGCAGCTCTCGGAGACATTGCAGTTTGATGAGAATACCGTGTTTGCAAATCAGACGCCGCTCTACTTTGATGCCTGTCTAAAAGAGATTTATCCGACTTTAAAATTTGGTGCGACCACCTACATTGTACCGAAATCGTTGTTCATGTTTCCGGTCAAACTCGTCGAGTTTTTAAATGAGCACAAGGTCAACACGATCTGTTGGGTTGTCTCCGCACTGACGATGATTTCTGCATTCGGAACGTTTTCTATCATCAAACCAAAGTATCTAAAGACGATAGCGTTCGGAAGCGAGGTTTTCCCAATCAAACAGTTTCGCATCTGGAGAGAAAATCTCCCGGAGGCGTCGTTTACAAACCTCTACGGACCTACGGAGGGAACCGGGATGTGCTGTTATTATCATGTGGAGCGCGAATTGAGCGACGACGAACCAATTCCAATCGGCAGACCGTTCCACAACACCGAGATTCTTCTGTTAGACGAGAAGAATCAGCCGGCAGACGAGGGGGAAATCTGCATCCGCGGAACTTCCGTCACGCTCGGCTATTACAACAATCCGGAGAAGACGCGGGAGAGCTTTGTACAGAATCCACTTCAGACCGCCTACCCGGAGATTATTTACCGGACCGGAGATATCGGAAAGTACAACCAATATGGCGAACTGGTCTTTGTATCCAGAAAGGACTATCAGATCAAACACATGGGACACCGCATTGAGCTTGGAGAAATTGAGGCAAATGTCAACCGCATAGAGGGAATCAGGCTTTGCGGCTGTGTGTATGAATCGGAGAAGATAGCGCTTTTCTATGTGGGCACGATTGAGAAAGCCCAATTGGTCGAGCAGTTGAAAGAGAGCCTGCCGCGATATATGATTCCAAACTATGTGGAACAGTTAGAGGAAATGCCTTTTACTGCAAACGGTAAGATTAACAGAACCGTTTTAAAAGAAAAAATGAAGAAGGGAAGAAAGAGATGAGAGAGACAATTTTAGAGATTTTACAGGGGCTGCACCCGGATGTTGCATTTGAGGGGAACAACGCGTTAGTGGACAGCAAGGTGTTAGATTCCTTTGATATTGTGTCGTTGATTTCTGAGTTGAATGACGAGTTCGATATCGTGATTACCGCAGACAAGATTCTTCCGGAGAATTTCAATTCGGTAGATGCGCTGCTTGCTCTTGTAGAAAGCTTAGTGGATGAGGATTAAGCCGTGCTGTTTACATCATACGAATTCATACTGTTTTTACTTATCATTTTTGCGCTGTACTATATTGTGCCGAAAAAATGGCAGTGGCCGATGCTCTTGGTGGGCAGTTATGTCTTTTATTATTTCAGCGGGATTACGAATCTGTGTTACATCCTGTTCACCACGCTGTCGACCTTTCTGCTGGTGCGGCTGATGCAAAAGAAAAAAGATGAGGAAGCGGACTATTTAAAATCACATAAGGGAGAGCTCTCCCGCGAGGAAAAGAAGAGCTACAAGGCGAGCCAGAAGAAGCGGCAGAAGCGTCTTTTAGTGTTGTGTCTAATCTTAAACATCGGGATGCTCGCAGTCGTAAAATACACAAATTTTGCGATTCACAATGTAAATGCACTGCTTAGTTGTTTTCACAGTACGACCCAGTTTTCCTACTGGGACATTGCGCTTCCGATGGGAATTTCCTTTTATGTGTTCCAGTCCATGGGTTATGCGATCGATGTCTATTGGGGCAAGTACCGCGCGGAGGAGAATCTGTTCCGCTTTGCGCTGTTCGTGTCCTTTTTCCCGCAGTTGGTGCAGGGACCGATCAGCCGCTTTGACGCGCTGGCAAAATCGCTGTTCGAGCCGCATTCTTTTGATGCGAAGACCGTCTCGTTCGGTCTGCAGCGAATTTTGTGGGGATTTTTTAAAAAGCTTGTCATTGCGGATCGAATCCTTGTCGCGGTCAAAGCCATCATCGGAGATCCACAGACCTACACCGGAGCGTATGTATTTGTGGGAATGATGTTCTATGCATTAGAACTCTACGCAGATTTTACCGGCGGAATCGATATCACAATCGGTATCGCACAGACGATGGGAATTACGGTGACGGAGAACTTTATCCGCCCTTATTTTTCAAAGGATATCAAAGAATACTGGAACCGCTGGCACATCACGATGGGAAGCTGGTTCACGGATTACATTTTTTACCCGATCTCGGTTTCAGGCTCTATGCTCAAGCTGAGCCGCTTCTCCAGAAAACATTTCGGAGAGCAGATTGGAAAGCGTGTGACGGTCTATCTGTCGTCCTTTACCGTATGGTTTGCAACCGGTATCTGGCATGGTGCGAGCTGGAACTTTATCGTGTGGGGACTTTTAAACGGGCTTGTCATTTTGATTACACAGGAGTTAGAGCCATTTTACAGATGGTTCCACGCCAAATTCCATGTCAGGGGAACCACCGGCTGGCGCTGTTTTCAGATTGTGCGAACCGTCCTTCTGATGAGCAGCCTGCGAACGCTCGACTGCTACCGCGATGTACCGCTGACATTCCGCATGTACGGCAGTATGTTTACAACCGCAAACTGGCCGGAGGTGTTCGGCGGGGCACTGCTTACGCTCGGGCTTAGTGTAACCGATTACATAGTTCTGCTGGTTGGATTTGCAATGCTTCTTGCGGTCAGCCTGATTCAAAGGAGCGGGTCTGTGCGTGAAAAAATTTCCGCGCGCCCGTATCCATTGCGTTTTTGTGTCTGGTTCGGGCTGTTTCTTCTGACCATTTTGTGGGGCAGCTACGGCATTGGCTACGATGCCAGCCAGTTTATCTATAATCAGTTTTAGGTGGTGACAAGATGAAAAAAAGATTGCGTTTTACAGTTTCGGCTGTGATTGTGGTGGCTGTGCTCTTTTTTGTGCAGCGGCTCCTGATGCCAAAGTATATGAGCGGTGTCGTGGAGGGTGCGATGATCTCGGAGTATTACGACGAGGAGATGGACCATGATGTCGTCTTCATCGGAGACTGCGAGCTCTATGAGAATCTGTCCCCGGCCGTTCTCTGGCAGGAATATGGAATCAACAGCTATATTCGTGGATCGGCACAACAGCTCATCTGGCAGTCCTACTACCTGATGGAGGAGACCTTCCAATACGAAAAACCAGATGTAGTTGTATTTAACGTTCTCTCCATGAAATATGATGAGCCGCAGAAGGAGACTTACAACCGCATGACTTTGGACGGTATGCGCTGGTCCTCCTCGAAGGTAAAGAGTATCGAGGCGTCCATGATGGAGGAGGAACATTTTATCGAATATGTTTTTCCGCTGTTGCGCTATCACTCCCGTTGGAGTGAATTGACGGAGGAGGATGTTAACTATCTCTTTGAGCGGGATAAGGTGAGCTTCAACGGCTATTATATGCGCGTCGATGTGAAGGCGGCGGAGGACGTTCCGGAGGGAAGACCTCTGGCGGACTATACGTTCGGAGATAACGCCTACGCTTATCTGGATAAGATGACGGCTCTCTGCGAGGAAAACGGTGTGGAGCTGGTTTTAGTGAAAGCGCCGAGCCTCTATCCTTACTGGTATGAGGAGTGGGATGAGCAGATGGTGGCTTACGCGCAGGAACACAATTTAAAATATTACAATTTTCTCGACTGTCAGGAGGAGATTGGACTCGACTTTACAGAGGATACCTACGACGGCGGACTTCACTTAAATCTGTCCGGCGCAGAGAAGCTCTCCCGGTATTTTGGAAAGATATTAGCGGAAGACTGCGGTCTTAAAAACAGACAGGGCGAGGAGGCACTGTCAAAAGCATGGGAGATAAAGATACAGGATTACAACGAAGAGATTGAAAGACAAAACAAGTCCAGCTAATAAATGTCAATAGTAAAATGTAAAAATTTCAAAATTATTATT
>CAZBUW010000122.1:0-6751 GCA_964495195.1 uncultured Roseburia sp. | reverse complement strand
CGTCTTATCGATAACTCCTGATTCTTTCATTTCGTAATAGAGGTCGTTTCCCTCACGGGTACGTTCACCTACACCTGTAAATACAGAATATCCACCGTGCTCAGTTGCGATGTTGTGAATCAGCTCCTGAATCAATACGGTCTTGCCTACACCGGCACCACCGAAAAGTCCAATCTTACCACCCTTCTGGTAAGGACAGAGAAGGTCAACGACCTTGATTCCTGTCTCTAACATCTCCTGGGAGGTGGACTGCTCCTCAAATGCCGGAGCCTTTCTATGGATAGGCCAATGCTCTACGCCCTGTGGTGGGTCAACTTCGTCGATCGGATTGCCTAATACGTTGAACATACGTCCCAAAGTATTCTCTCCTACCGGTACGCTGATTGGTCCACCAGTCGCAATTGCATCCATACCGCGGACAAGCCCATCTGTGGTACCCATCGCGATACATCTGACTGTATCGTCACCCAGATGCTGAGATACTTCGATGATCAGTTTTTTCCCGTCTTTGGTCGGTACTTCAATCGCATCGTTAATTTCAGGCAGGTTGCCCTCTGTAAACTTTACGTCCAGAACGGCACCAATAATCTGGGTAATCTTACCAATATTATTTGCCATTGCTTATTTCTCCTTGTTTTATATTTTTAGTCAAGTTTTTTCTCTGTTGCCACTCGCTCTGTTTGTTACAATTCACAGCCCCCTCCACGCTGCATTCGCAATCCCGCACTCCGTGCTCCAAAGCTTGCATGCGCAAGCGGATTGCTCATTTGGTGGCGGTTCCTGCTTCGCAGTCAGATTTGATACAGGTATGCATCTGCTTACATGCAAGCATGACGCATCTGCATATCTGTTCAAATCGACTGTGAATAGTAACCTCTGTTTCTCATGATATCGCGGATGCGCCGGCTATGATCTCCGTCAATTCCTGCGTAATCGAGCCCTGACGCGCTCTGTTGTATTTCAGTGTCAAATCACTAATCATGTCCTCAGCATTGCTGGTTGCAGAATCCATCGCCTGCATTCTGGCACCATTTTCACTTGCTACTGCCTCAACTAATGCTCCGTAAAAAAGACTTGTAATATATTTTGGAATAATCATATCCAATGCCGCTTCCTCGTTCGGCTCATAATTCATCATGATATTGGAATCATCCGCCTCTGCCTGCTCGGTGTCAATCTCGACCGGAAGCAGCTTCATGAGCTTTGGCTCATGGCTGACGGTATTCTTAAAATGTGTATATGCAAGATAAATCTCACCGATCTCTCCGGCTGCAAAGGAGTCTAACACTTCCTTGCAGAGCGCCGCCGCATCTTCGTAACGCGGGGCGTCAATCATGTCGGATGCGTTCTTTTTGATATGATATCCACGTCTCTCTAAGGCTTCTAATCCCTTGCCGCCAATCGCATAAATCTCTGCGTCCTCCACCGGAATATCACTTCCTGTGATGAGCTTGACGATATTGGAATTGTAACCTCCGGCAAGTCCGCGGTTGGAGGTGATTACTACAATCGCCTTCTTTGCGGATTCTCCCTTTTTCAAATAAGGGTGGCTGATATTGCCGGATTTCGCGAGCATCGAGCTCACAGTACGATACATGTAGTTAAAATATGGATTCGTCTGCTCCGCCCTGTTTTTTGCCTTCTGCAGTTTAACGGTGGAAACAAGTTTCATGGCTTTTGTGATCTGCTGCGTACTTTGTATGCTGCCTTTTCTACGTTTGATGTCCCTCATGGAAGCCATCGTGCGCTCACTCCTTCCTCAAATGAAACTTATTTTTTAAATTCTTTTTTGCATTCTTCGATTGCCTGCACCAGCTTCGGCTCGATGTCTTCACCGATGACTTTTGTCTCACGGATGGACTGTGGAATCTCAGGGTACTTTGTCTCGACGTAATCAAACAATGCTTTCTCGAATTCCAAAACATCGTCCACTGCAATGTCAAGCAGATACTTCTTCGTCGCAGCATAGATGATCATGACCTGTTTCTCAACCGGCATCGGCTGATACTGCGGCTGCTTTAACATCTCACGGATGCGCTCCCCCTGTGCTAACTTCTCCGTCGTATCGGCGTCTAACTCAGAGCCGAACTGCGCAAACGCTGCCAGCTCACGGTACTGCGCCAACTCCACACGGATTGGTGCCGCGATTTTTTTCATCGCTTTAATCTGAGCGGAACCACCTACACGGGATACGGAAAGTCCCGCATTGATCGCCGGGCGGAAACCTGCGTTGAACATGTCTGTCTCCAGATAAATCTGACCGTCGGTAATGGAAATTACGTTGGTCGGAATATAAGCGGAAACATCTCCTGCCTGCGTCTCGATAATCGGGAGAGCCGTCAGGGAACCGCCGCCTAATTTGTCTGAAAGACGGGCTGCTCGCTCCAACAGTCTCGAATGTAAGTAGAAGACATCACCCGGATAAGCCTCACGTCCTGGTGGTCTCTTGAGGAGCAGGGAGAGTGTACGGTATGCCGCAGCATGCTTACTCAGGTCATCATAGATAATGAGAACATCCTCTCCGTTCTCCATCCATTCCTCGCCCATCGCACATCCTGCGTATGGAGCAATATACTGTAATGGTGCCAACTCGGATGCCGTAGATACAACTACGGTTGTATATGACATGGCGCCGAACTCTTCCAATGTTTTTACAAGGGATGCCACGGTAGATGCCTTCTGACCGATTGCAACGTAAATACATTTTACGTTCTGTCCCTTCTGGTTGATAATGGTATCGATTGCAATTGCAGTCTTACCGGTCTGTTTATCACCGATGATAAGCTCTCGCTGTCCACGTCCGATTGGAACCATGGAGTCGATCGCCTTGATACCGGTCTGTAATGGTGTATCTACGGATTTTCTGGAGATAACACCGGATGCAACTCGTTCTACCTGACGGAATTTGCTTGTCTCAATCGGGCCCTTGCCATCGATTGGCTGCCCCAATGCATTGACAACACGCCCCAGCAGAGCATTTCCTACCGGAACCTCAACAACACGTCCTGTTGTCTTTACGGTATCTCCCTCGTTGATATTTCTGGCATCACCGAGCAATACGGCGCCGACGTTATCCTCCTCGAGGTTCAATACCATTCCATATACTTCGCCCGGAAACTCCAGAAGTTCGCCCTGCATTGCATTGTCAAGTCCGTGAACTCGTGCAATACCGTCGGCTACCTGGATAACAGTTCCCACATCAGCGACTTCGAGCTGCGCTGCATATCTTTTAATCTGCTCTTTGATAACGGAACTAATTTCTTCTGGTTTTAAATTCATGAAGCGCATTCACCTGCTTTCAACTGTATTTTTGATAATTCGCGCGTCAGACCATCCAGCTTCGTACGAATACTGCTGTCAACGACGCGGTCGCCAATCCGAATCATTAATCCGCCGATGATTGCGGGATCGACCTTGTAATAAATCTCAAAACTGACATATTTTGTGGTCTCAAGAAGACGTTTCTCGATGGCACTTTTTTGTGCATCCGTGAGTTCCACAGCGGAAGTCACATATGCTGTGCCAATATGGCGGTATTCTTTTACCTCATCTATAAAGTAAGTAAATACGCTGTCTATCTCATCAAAATGACCCTTGTCTACAATCATTCTGATTAAACCTACAAGTTCCTGGGATACTCTCCCATTCAATATGTTCTCTATCACTTTGATTTTTTCTTCTTTTACGACTTTCGGATGAGTCATTAATTTGAACAAGTCCGGATTGTCATCCATCGCAGCCTTGACTGTTCTGACTTCCTCTGAAAACAAGTCCAGCTTATTCTCCTCGAGGGCTACTTCAAACAATGCATCACCGTATGTCTTTGACACTAGCTTTGCCATGTTGAATCACCCATCTCTTTCAATGTTTCTTCCACCAGTGTATCCTGAATTTTGGTATCAATTGACGCTGCAACAACTTTGGCTGCCATCATGGATGCAACTGACACCATCTCCTGTTTCACTTCATCCATCACGCGCTTCTTGGAAAGCTCTGCTTCCTCGTTCGCTTTTTTGATGATGCGAGCTGCCTCTTCCTTGGCTTCATTCTCAATTCTGGCAGCATTTTTCTGCCCTTTCTGACGCGCTTCGCTGAGAATCTGCTCCGCTTCTTTCTCGACATCTTTCAATTTTGCTTCATATTCTGCCTTCAATGCAGCGGCGTCCGCTTTGTCCGCCTTCGCGCTGTCGATGTCATTCGCAATCTTGTCTTTTCTGTCCTGCAGTAATTTACGTGCCGGATTCAACAAGAGATAGGACACCATGAGGAAAAGGCAAAATACGGCAATCGCTAAAAGAATGGTATCCTGCAGCAATTGTGCGTCAAGATTAAATAGTCTCTCCAAGTCCGGGCCTCCTTTCCGTAATATTTTCTGATTTTTATACTAAAGGTTTTACGAAAAGTAAAAGCATAGCAATAAGCAAACCGTAAAGACCTGTCGTCTCGGCAACGGCCTGACCTAAAAGCATCGTAGACATGATGTCACCTTTTGCTCCCGGGTTGCGTCCCACCGCTGCTGCACCGTGTCCTGCAGCGATACCCTGCCCGATACCAGGTCCGATACCGGCGATAACTGCCAGACCTGCACCAATTGCTGAACATGCTAAAATTAAATCCTGTCCTGTAATATTCATAATGAAAATCCTCCTTAAAATATCCGTTTTTATTCAGTTTCGTAATTTTGGCTGATGTATGTCATCGTCAACATACAGAATACATATGTCTGAATTGCTCCTGAGAACAAATCAAAGTACACATGCAGCGCTGCCGGCCAGACAACTGCTATCTTGCCCAGCAAACCATAAACGAGCGCCATCATGACCGTTCCGGACAACACGTTTGCGAACAAACGCAGCGACAGCGAAATCGGTACTGCGATCTCACTGATCAGGTTGATTGGAAACCAGATTGGCAGCCACGGTGGTAATGGGGAACACATGTCCTTCCAAATCTGCTTTAACGGCAGATTCTTAAACTGCGTTACGTGAATAAGGACAAATGTGATAAGACCAAGTGCCAAAGTTGTTCCATAGTCTGCGGTCGGCGGCCTCAGCCCAAATAGACCGGATATGTTGCTCACTAAAATAAAAATGAAGATCGTGCTGATGTAATTGACGAACTTTGGAGCTGCAACTTTTCCCATTGTGGAATAGACCATGTTGTCGAGCTTGTCGACGATCAATTCAATCACATTCTGGAAAGAATCCGGAATTTCTGTCGCATTCTTCAGCTTATGATGCGCGAACAGGCAGAATACCAGAATCACCATCATGACAATGAAGATGCAAACATGTGATGTTGTAATCCAGAGCGTCTGACCAAAAAGTTCATAAGAAAATATCCCATGTATCATAAAATCGATATCGTCAGCGCTGGAAGACATCAAAATCGCATTATTCACAATTTCACCTCCTTATAAGATTTACTACTTTCTCTCGCAGTTCAGACGACCCTGTCTTCCGACAGTTCCGAAGAGTTGTCATCTCTCCCCTGCAATTTACTGATAGTTTTATGTGTAAGGGGTTGCAGGTACGCAGCTACCTTTAATCCCATCACGCCGATAAAAGCGGTAAACAAATTACCCAGATTAAAATACATCATCACAAAAAATACAACTACAACTACAACATATCGAAGCAGCGACTTTGCGATAATTTTTGCCTGCGCGTGATTCTCGCCTAAGATGCTGACCGCATCCTCTAAGACGATCGCCATGTTGATTGCCATTCCACATGCGAGGGCAATCCCGATTGCGAGCCCGCTCGAATAACGAATCTTATCCGCCACAAACCATACTCCTGCCAGTTCCACGACCACTCCGTAGACCAGAATGCCTAAGATGAGTTCCGGCAGTGCGTCATTTAGTCTTCTTAACATCTCTTTTCCTTCTTTCACTGTCCTGTTCCCAGATCTTTTTTGCCATGCGGTAGATGCTGGTGAACCCGGAGAGCGCTCCGACAATAAAGCACGGAACAACTATCCACAAAATGTCAAACCGCTCTCCGATCCACACCCCTGCCAGGGTACACAGCAGAATCGGAACTATCATATTGAGCCCGAACTGCAGAACCAAAGTCAGCGATTGAAAAACCTTATTTACATTCTTCATGGAAACTCCATTCCTAATTGTCAATTCTTTCACAAGTATAGCATGAAAACGCCATAAAAGTAAGGTGCTATTTTCACAAAATTATCTCTAAAGTCGCATTGTTATCTCACGATTTGTACGCTCATACGGACAAAGACTCACACCTGCCGCTGTCAACATTTTTTTTGACGCAATTGTGGACGGCACTTTCTCATATTTGTCGCTGTCGTAGACGATTTTGCGGATGCCCGACTGAATGATTGCCTTCGCACATTCATTGCACGGAAAGAGGGTGACATACATCGTGGCTCCCTCTAAACTTCCGCCGCGGTAATTTAAAATGGCATTGAGCTCGCTGTGCGTCGTGTAAAAGTATTTGTTCTCGAGCGGTTCACCCTCCCGCGCCCACGGAAACTCATCATCGGAGCAGCCGGTCGGAAATCCGTTGTACCCCATCGATAAAATCTTGTGATCAGGCCCCACGATGCAGGCGCCCACCTGTGTGTTTGGGTCCTTTGAACGCATTCCTGAGAGCATCGCAACCCCCATGAAATATTCGTCCCAGCTGATATAATCCTCTCTCTTACTGCTCATCTCTCTCTCCCTTCCATAATAATAGACTCTCGGAATCTCTAAGCCCTTATTTATGCGGTCTCTGAGATT
>CAZBUW010000121.1:0-6970 GCA_964495195.1 uncultured Roseburia sp. | reverse complement strand
AGTCATCAATCGGGACTATCATGGCTGCTCTTTAGTGGACTTTTTTTACAGCCCCTTTTTGTCTGATATATCACTTCTAATGCTGCTTTAGCAGCTCCTCTGTCAGTCGAAGCACCTCCGGTGCAATTCTGTCCCGCTCTTTTCTCACAATTGACATGTAAATAGGGTATGCCAAAATCATGCCCACTATTCCAACTATCCCGACAGCACTTCCGGGCACAAGCATGTCTGCATTTCCAACTAAAACCATACTCATTCCTGTCCCCATCACAAGACAGCTTATCACCCCGATTGCAAGCGAAACAATGGTCGCTTTCTTTGTAACGCCGGCATCTAATTTCCTCAGCTGCTCCAGCTTACTCTCTTTTTCGCCTGCTGTCTCAGGCTGGTATTTCTCTCTAATCTTCTTTATCTCTTCCTGCTCTCTTGCGGAATAACTATACTGAAATCCTTCCTCGTTATCAATCATCCAGAGACCTCCTCATTTTTACCGAAAAAGTTGTCCCCTTTCCCAGTTCACTCTCTACTGATATGTCACTTCCCGTAATATCTATCACCCTTTTCACCAGTGCAAGCCCCAGACCATTTCCCTGCACGGAATGGGATGTATCCCCCTGATAAAACTTATCAAAGATATGCTTTCCCACTTCCTTTGAAATGCCGCATCCGGTATCCGAAATCTGCACAATTGCATTTTCTCCCTCTTTGTATACACATAAGCCTATCCTGCCGCCGGCTTCCGTAAACTTAATGGCATTTGAAAACAGATTGTTCCACACCAGACTCATCATCTCCTCATCGGACGTCACAAATACAGAATCCTCTATCCGGGTTTCGATCTCAAGCTCTTTCTTTTCCCATAAATCCTCAAAAGAAATCAGGCACTCGCACAGCTGCTCCCCCAAATCATAAGTATTTGCTGCCGGAAATATCTGCTGGTTCTCCAGCTTGTTCAGTTTCAGAATATTGGAGATTAAATCTGCCAACCTTCCCGATGCGTCCGTTATATTCTTCGCATACTCCAAACGCTCCTCCTCCGGTAGGTCCGGCCTGCCAAGCAGCGTTCCGTAATTTTGCATAACCGCCAGAGGAGTTTTCAATTCATGGGATACATTTGCAATAAAATCCGTCCGCAACGTCTCCGTCCCGGACAGTTCCTCCGCCATCTTGTTAAAACACCGGATGATTTCATTGAATTTTTCATCTGCCAAAATGCCGTTTTGCGTCTCAATACGGGTTGTAAAATCGCCCTGCATCATCTTGTTTGCACCTTCTATGATTTTTTTTGCCGGATAATCCACAGCAAACTTGCGGCGGACCGCGTCAATAACGGCAATCAACAGGCTGAGGAATATAACATTGAGCAGCGTCAGCTTGGCCGCAGTCCCTATGTTTGTCCCCGTCAGAACTATCCCCATCGTATCCGTCATAATTTCAATAAACAAAATCATGGAGCAGGAAATCACAAACGCAATCAGCAAAAAAAACATCAGATAATTATGAACCGCCCGAAGTATTCTCCTCACTCTGTCCCTCATTTCAACACCGCCTTGTATCCAAGCCCATGTACCGTTACAATTTCAAAATCATCACACGCAGAGAGTTTCGAACGGAGCTTTGTCATATAGACATCCACCGTTCTTGTTCCCGATGCAGTATCGCTGTCCCAGAATTCATCCATAAGCTGCGTGCGGGTAAACGTCTTCTTCGGGTATGATAAGAGTTTATATAAGATATTAAACTCTCTCGATGTCAGCGAAATTTCCTCCCCGTCCAAATATGCAGTATGCTCGTCCGCATCCATCACAAATCTGCCAACCTCCAGCTTCCTGCTCGCCGCTATCTTTGCCCTTCGCAAAAGCGCACCGATTCTAAGAAACATTTCATCTAAATCAATCGGCTTTATCATATAATCGTCAATACCAATCCGGTATCCCCTCTGTTTAGCAGCAAAATCATCTCTCGCAGTCATAAACAAAATCGGGATATCTTCGTTCATCTCCCGTACCGACTTCACAAATTCAAAACCATCTGTTCCCGGCATCATAATATCCGATACAATCAGATCAAACATATTCTCAAACATGGCATCATAGGCTTCCTCCGCCCCGAGACATCCATATGCTTCATATCCGCTCTGATTCAAAAACGAACACACACTCTTATTCAAATCCTTATCATCATCCACAACTAAAATCTTGAACATCGGGCATACCTCCGCTGATTATATTTGCGTATATTATATCGTCATTCTTTCATTTACTCTGCACTGTTTTGAAGTTCTTCTGTAAGCTGCAAAATCCTTTCTGCATTTTCCTTTTTGCCGCTCCAAAAATCTTCTTATATACCGGATATGCCATCAGCATAATGGCAGCTCCTGCTATTCCAATGAGCACGGCAATCACCATTCCTCCCGGCAGGACATCAAGTCCGACACACATGCCAACTCCGAACACAAGGCATCCGGCAACGCCAGGCGCCAAAGCTTCTATGACGCCGGCGCGGAGTAAGAACATAAAAACGTATTCTCCATGTTTTCTCCTCTTTTCTTCCTTTTACTAAATCGTTTTGTTGATTGCAGCTAAATCTTACCCCGCCAATGTTTTTGAAATATTCAGGTTTTGTTAAAGTTTTGTTAAATCCATCTTTTTCAGGCATAAAATATGCTCCCTCCTAAGTGACAGATTTTATTATTTCACCTGTCTGCCTAGAAGAGAGCATATCCTTCTCTTTATTAACCAATGCGGAAGATGGGACTTGAACCCACACGATATTGCTATCACAAGATCCTTAGTCTTGCTCGTCTGCCAGTTCCGACACTTCCGCAAATCGATATGAACTTGTTTGTCACAACGACTTAAATATAATAACAAATAGAAAAATATTTGTCAACCACATTTTTGTTTTTTTTCAAACTTTTTTACAGTTCAGCCATAGCTTCCTTTGCGAATGGCGCAGACTGAACTGTTACAAATTTTTGCCTTTTATTTTTCCACCGGCTTTTCAAGTTCGACCGGCGTACTCGTGCAATAGTAGGTGAAATTTGCGGTACAGAATATCTCCTGCTTATCCCCGTAGATTTCCGCCTCTATAACAGCAATGCGGCCGCCCCTGCGCACCATCCGCGCACGGCAGTAGACATACTCGGTGTTCTTCACCGGCAAAAGATAATTGATGTGTCCGTCGATGGTCGTCGAAAAACGCTCGCTGACTGCCACAAGAAGAATTCCGGATATTGTGTCCGCAAGTGCATAACTGCATCCGCCGTGCATGCCCTCATAGATGTTCATGTGCTTTTTCTCTAGCTTCATGCGGCCGACTGCTATCTCCTCTGTCAATTCTATCAGTTCCATTCCATTTTCCAACGCAAAAGCATTGTGTTCCACACATACGCACATCTGTTCTAACTCTATCATATTTCTTCCTTACCTAATTTAGTATCCTTTCTACTAACTTCACGCAATCTGCCGCATCCTTAGAATACCCATCTGCACCGATTTCATCCGCAAAACTCGGTGTGATGGCTGCTCCTCCGATAATAATTTTAGCGGTGCACTCTTTTTCTCTTGCAAGTTCAACTACATCTTTCATTCTCATCATCGTGGTTGTCATGAGTGCAGACAGCGCAATGATCTTTGCATTCTCTTTCATTGCACGCTCCACAATGCGCTCTGCCGGGACATCCTTTCCCATGTCGATAACCTGATAGCCGTAATTTTTCAGCATCAGCGCCACCAGATTTTTCCCGATGTCATGGATGTCACCCTCCACAGTCGCAATGACGATGACCGGCATATCCTTTCCACCGTCCTCCCCGCCTAACATCGGCTCTAAATACTCGATTGCCGTCTTCATCGTATTCGCACTCGAGATGAGCTGTGGCAGGAAATATTTCTGCTTTTCAAAAAGATTTCCCACTTCATTAATGGCAGGAATCAGGTGCTCGTTGATGATATCCCCCGGCTTCTCCCCCTGACTCAAAAGCAATTTTACCTCATTTAAAATATTGCCCTTATTTCCTTTTAAAACTGCATCAAAAACTGCACTCCGCATCTTAGAATCGGCATTTACAGTTCCGGCTGCCTGCCCGGTTCCGTCTGACTGCCCTGCTGCCCCCGGCTGTCCAATCCCGTTTGACTGCCCTGCTGCCCCCGGCTGTCCGTTGGCAGTTTTCCGCTCCGCAAAAAAATTCATCCGCTCGATGTAGCGAATATCGCTCTGCGGTTTGTGAAGCAGCATATCCGACGCAAACGCTGCGTTCATCAACAACTCCTGCGACGGATTCGCAATCGCGAGATTTAAGCCGTTCGCAATTGCCATTGTCAAAAACGCCGTATTGACATAGGTCCGTTCCGGCAGACCGAAGGAGATATTCGAAAGCCCGCAGACAGTCGGCAGCTGCAGTTCATTTTTACAGTAGGAAAAAGTCTCAAAACACTCCAGCGCGGCATCCGGATTCGCACCGACTGTCGCCACAAGTCCGTCCACGATGATATCCTCCTTCTGCATCCCAAGGCGCAGTGCCTCCTCCAAAATGGTGCGAATAATGCCATGTTTTTCAGCGGAATTTTTTGGAAGGCCCTCATCCGACAACGGCAGCAAAATAAACATTGCCCCGTATTTTGCAGCAATCGGAAGCAATTTTTCAAATTTATCTTTTTCCAGAGAGATTGAGTTAATCAGTGCCCGTCCCGGATAGATGCGGAGTGCTTCCTCGATGATATCCACATGGCTTGAATCTATACAGAGCGGACAGTCCACTGTGGATGTCACCTCATAGATGACCTCCTTCATCATCTGTTTCTCGTCGATGCCGTTCATTCCCATGTTGATATCGAGTATCACGGCGCCGTTCTCCTCCTGCTCCATCGCCATTGTCCGCACCAGATTAAGGCTGCCCTCGCGAAGTTCTGCCTGCAGTTTTTTCTTCCCTGTCGGATTGATGCGCTCTCCAATCACCATAAAATTGCCGTCAAGTGATATCTCGACCAATTTTCGCTCAGAGGTCAATACCCTGCGGTGCTCCTTTAGCGGGTGATGGACTTTCATTTTTTTTACGGCATCGGACAGCGCTTTGATATGGGCAGGCGTCGTTCCGCAGCAGCCTCCTACGATTGCTGCTCCTGCTTCAACCAGTTTTTTGCCAACCGATGCAAATTCCTCCGGTGTTGTCTTATAGACTGTTTTTCCATTCTCCAATTCCGGCAGCCCGGCGTTCGGTTTTGCAAGAATTGGAATGGTCGCATACTCTGCCATCCGCTGTACCGGCGCAATCATTTCCTCCGGCCCGGTCGAACAGTTGATTCCGATGACATCCGCGCCGAGACTCTGCAGCACGACGGTGGCAATCTCCGGTGAGGTTCCATAGAGAGTTCTGCCGTCCTCGTTGTAGGTCAAAGACACCATGATTGGCAGATCACACACTTCTTTGATGGCAAGAACTGCCGCACGGCACTCCTGAAGACTCATCATGGTCTCCACCACAAACAAATCCACCCCGGCGTCCGCCAATATGCCCGCCTGCTCCTTGTAGATTTCAACAAGCTCCTCAAACCTTAACTCGCCCAGCGGAAAAAGCTGCTGCCCGGTCATTGTCATATCCCCTGCAACATATGCTGCCCCCGCGACCGCTTCCTTTGACAGCGCCACGAGCTGCCGGTTCATCTCCTCCAATCGATTCTCAAGCCCATACTCCGCCAGCTTGATTCTGTTTCCCGTAAAAGTCGGTGCATACACAATCTTCGTACCAACCTTTACATAGTCCGCCTGCAGCTTTTTCATCACATCCGGATGTTCTAAAATCCATTCTTCCGGGCAGACGCCCACCGGCATTCCCGCCTCCTGTAGATTTGTTCCTGTCGCACCGTCCAGCAAAAGCGGTCCCTGTTCTATCAGTTCTCTCAATTCCTGCTTCGTCATGTTATCTTCCACCTTCTTCAACCGTTCATAATTGTCTCTTATTATGACATTTTCTTTCTGCCCACGCAAGCCCTTTTCGATTCTTTTGACATCTGCCTGCTCTTGTGATAAGATAGTGCTTCAAGAAATGAGGATTACTATGTCAAATAAAATCAAGCTTGTCGCCCTCGATATGGACGGCACTCTTTTTAACCCAAACAGTGAAATTTCAGAGAGAGACCGCACGGCAATCCGCCGCATCACCGATGCCGGTGTTCATGTTGTCGTCTCCACCGGGCGTCCCTACGTCGGACTTCCCGTGGAGCTTTTAAGCAGTATCGGCATCCGCTATGCCATCACCACAAATGCCGCTGCCATCTACACACTTCCCGATAAAAAATGTCTGCACAAAGAGCCGATGGACACAGCGCTCATCTGCCGCATTCTTGCAGAACTGTTAAAAAAAGACATCCATATGGATGCCTTCATCGACGGAGATGCCTACAGTCAGACCTCTGTACAAAAGTATATCGATGACCTTGTTTTTCCAGACTCGGTCAAAGCCTATATCAAAAGTACCCGCACCATCGTGGATGACCTGCCGGGGTTCATCCGTGAGAGACACCTCTCCGTGGAAAAAATGACATTAAATTTCGTTCCTCAGAAGGACGGAACTTTCCTTGACCGTGAAGCCGTCAAGGATATTCTGCGCGCCTTCCCGGAAATTGAATTTCTCTCCGGAGGGTTTTCCAATCTCGAATTCACCAAAAGAGGGGTGAACAAGGGAAACGGACTTCGCATCCTCTGTGACCTTTTACACTGCTCCGTCGAGGAGACTATGGCATGCGGCGACAGTCAGAATGACCTCTCCATCCTAAAAGCCGTCGGCATTGGGGTCGCGATGGGAAATGCTGCAGAAGAAGTGAAGTCTGCTGCAGATTTCGTGACGCTCTCGAACGCAGAGGGCGGCGTCGCACACGCAATCGAAACCTTCGTCCGCTAGGGACGCACCCTTTTGTTCAACGGGGACGCACCCTTTTGTTCAGTGGGGACGCACCCTTTCGGGCAGGCT
>CAZBUW010000120.1:0-7009 GCA_964495195.1 uncultured Roseburia sp. | reverse complement strand
GGCGACAACTTCTATATCTTATCAAAAGCTGTTGCTTTTGTCAAGAACTTTTTTATTTTTCTTTTTGAAGTTTTAAACCGTCGGGTTTATCGCTCCAAATCTCAGCGGACTTTCAGGCTGGTCAGGTAGTCAAACTTCCAGGTCTTATCTGCCGCTGTCTTCTGTTTTGCAAGAAGCTTTGCTATTATATCAAAAGCAAAATCTCTTGTCAAGAACTTTTTATAAAAATTTGTTATTTTAAAAATATGTTATTTAATGGCGGAACTGTTACGTTAAAATCTGTTCCACAAATTCCGCCGCATCGCGAACACAGTCTTCACACTCACGCAGTACTACCCCTGTCCCGATTCCTTTTAGCTCTTTGCAGGTTACAGTCTTATTTCTCTCTATAAACTGATTCAT
Source organism: uncultured Roseburia sp. (assembly GCA_964495195.1). Classification (GTDB taxonomy): domain Bacteria; phylum Bacillota; class Clostridia; order Lachnospirales; family Lachnospiraceae; genus Roseburia. The sequence goes on along the minus strand of CAZBUW010000120.1, from coordinate 6,607 downwards.
GAGGGTTCTGGCATCTCTCATCGCCTTTGGTCTTCCCTCCTCTTTATCTGCCATGCCAAGCAATACACACGCCCCTGTTATGGCTCCGCAGGTTCCTTCCATCGTGCCTCCGATGCCCGTTCCTAACGCCTGTGTCATCGCTGACATCTCTGTCTCTTCTATTCCAAGCAAATCACAGTAAGTGCAGGCTACCGCCTGTGCACAATTGTACCCACTTCTTTTTTTCTCTACTGCTAATTCTTTTCTTGATTCCATCTCTTGTATCTCCTTATTTTCCTATTGCACGAATCGCCTCTCCGACATTTTTGACACCGACCAATTTGATTCCTGTCACTTTCTTCAACCCGCTCATACTTGTCTCCGGCAGAATACAGACTTCAAACCCCAGTTTTTTTGCCTCCTGGATTCTCTGCTCCGCCATGTTGACGGCACGAACTTCACCGCTCAATCCAACTTCTCCAAAACAGATTGTCTTCTCATCGATTGGAATTTCTTTATAACTCGACACAATCGCTAACACGATTCCAAGATCGATTGCCGGCTCACTCATCCTGATTCCGCCTGCAATATTGATATAGGCATCGCAGTTTGCCAGTTTTAAACCGACACGTTTCTCCAAAACAGCCATCAGAAGGTTAACCCTGTTGTAATCCGTCCCCGCCGCAGTTCGCCTCGGAATTCCAAGATTACTGTGACAGACAAGAGCCTGCACCTCCAAAAGAATCGGCCGTGTCCCCTCCATGGAGCACGCAACAACCGAACCGGAAGAGCCCTCCGGTCTTCCACTCAGCATATACTCGGATGGGTTTTCCACCTCACGCAGTCCCTCCTCGCACATCTCAAACACGCCAATCTCATTTGTGGAACCAAAACGGTTCTTGACACCGCGCAGAATCCGGTAGGCAGCGTGACGGTCTCCCTCAAAATAGAGAACCGTGTCTACCATGTGTTCTAACACACGAGGACCAGCCACTACCCCCTCCTTCGTCACATGCCCGACAATAAAGACTGTGATATTCATTCCCTTTGCAATCTGCATCAAAACGTTCGTCGACTCCCTCACCTGTGAGACGCTTCCCGGCGCAGAACTTACCTCCTCGCGGTACATCGTCTGAATTGAGTCGATGATTGCGACATTCGGTTTTTCCCTCTCAATAACTTCCTGTATGGTGTCAAGATTTGTCTCACACAAGAGGGAAAGAGAATCTCCGAATGTTCCGATTCGCTCCGCGCGGATCTTAATCTGTTGTAAAGATTCCTCCCCGGAAATGTAGAGTACCTTAATCTCTTTTCCTGCGAGGTTCCTGCAAACCTGCAACAGCAGGGTAGACTTGCCGATTCCCGGATCTCCCCCCACTAAAATCATGGAACCCGGCACGATTCCGCCGCCTAAAACCCGGTCAAGTTCCCTGTACTCCGTCAGAATTCGTTCCTCTCTTGTCATCTCAATAGCAGAAAGCGGCACTACCCGGGTCTCCTTTGCATAAGAGACCTTTCCCTTTCCCGTCGTTTTTTTCTCCACGGTCTCCTCTACAAACGTATTCCATTCTCTACAGCCCGGACACTGTCCCATCCATTTTGATGATTCAAAACCGCACTCCTGACAAAAAAACACTGTTGTTTTTCCCTTTGCCATTCTAACCTCCCGTCAAAACACAAAATCGCTGATGCGCAAGCAGAAAGAAGCCTTGCCAAATTCATCTGGCAAGGCTTTTCCCTTCTACTGTACTTTGTGAATCTTTACATCTACCTGATCCTGATTTCCAAGTTCTACACTCAAACTCAACTTTCCACCGAGATTCGTCTTCATGCTTCCCGCATTCACTGCATTGATAAAAATCTCGTATTCGGCTTCCTCTTCCAATTCCAAAGTAATCTGTGCATCTTCCGGTCCTTCAACTTTAAACTCTACACCTGTCTCTGTCGCTTTCAAGTTACTTACTGCTGTTCCCGGCACCGATTCATATACAAACATACCATTGCGCTCTAATTTTGTAATTTCACAAAATGTCTTTACCTTATAAATATCACCCGCGTGCTCAAAATCATCGAGCTTCGCTTTTGCCGGCAAAGAATAATCGCCAAAACTAATGGTTCCGTCTGCTTCCGGACGAATCAATTCTTTAATAACAGCCATTTTATCCTCCTATGGTGGTCTCTGCCACCGTAAAAATTTTGTAAGCTCATTATATAATAATTGTGCTCACTTTTCTAGTAGTTTGCAAATATTTCAAGAAATTTTTACTTTTTTGCTGTCTCAAGTACAATTTTCTTATTTTTTGTCGCAACAACCACCTTGTCGCCCTTTTTAATCTTACCGTCGAGCAATTCCTCCGCCAGCCTGTCTTCCATCTCTTCCCTGATTTTTCTGCGCAGCGGTCTTGCCCCGTATTTTGGCTCATAGGCATGTTCCACAATATACTCTTTGGCACTGTCCCGTATGACGAGCGTAATCTCAAGCTGCTCGGCACAACGTTTCACCAATGCGGACGACATAATGGTCACAATTTTCTTCATATCTTCTTTGTTCAGTGAACGGAAGACAATCGTCTCATCAATACGATTTAAGAACTCCGGACGGAAAATACGCTTTACCTCCTCCATCACACTTTCTTTCATCTTATTGTAGTTCTGCTTCTCGTCGTCCACCGAAGTGAATCCAAGTTTTTTCGGTTCAACAATAGACTGCGCTCCCGCGTTGGACGTCATAATGATAATACAATTTTTGAAATCGACTCTTCGCCCCTGCGAATCCGTGATATGCCCGTCATCTAACACCTGAAGCAAAATATTAAACACATCCGGATGCGCCTTCTCAATCTCGTCAAACAAAATGACAGAATACGGATTGCGTCTCACTTTTTCACTGAGCTGACCGCCCTCCTCATGACCGACATATCCGGGCGGAGAACCTATCATCTTTGACACGCTGTGTTTCTCCATGTACTCCGACATATCGACGCGAATCATCGACTGCTCATTTCCAAAAACAGCTTCCGCAAGCGCCTTTGAAATCTCAGTTTTTCCGACACCGGTCGGTCCTAAAAAAAGGAAGGAACCAATCGGACGGTTTGGGTCTTTTAATCCGACACGACCTAATCGCACCGCCTTTGCGACTGCGGAGACAGCATCCTCCTGCCCCACCACTCTCTTGTGGAGCGTGGTCTCCAATTTTCTCAACCTCGCAGCCTCTCCCTCAGTCAGCTTCTGCACCGGAATTTTTGTCCAGTCCGAGACAACCTGTGCAATCTCATCCTCACCGACGAGCGGTGATTTTTTTCTGGCATTCTTCTTATATTTGCGTGTCACTTTCTCGAGTTTTTCCTCCAACTCCCGCTTTTGTTCGTTGAGTGTTCTCGCCTCGTCTAATGCAAGATCCTGAAGTGCTTTTTCCATCTCCTCCTCCAGCTCTGCAATACGTGATTTCAAATCTGAGACCTCACCGACATTCGCATCATTGCCGAGGCGGACTTTTGCCGCAGCCTCATCCATCAGATCAATTGCCTTATCCGGCAGGAATCGGTCATTGATATAGCGCGTCGACAAATGCACCGCAGCATTTACCGCCTCATCTGTGATTGTCACACCGTGATGTTTCTCATATATTCTGCGAAGTCCACAGAGAATAGCGACCGCCTGTTCCTCCGTCGGCTCATCGACCGTCACCGGCTGGAATCTGCGCTCTAATGCTGCATCTTTTTCAATGTATTTTCTATACTCGTCAATTGTAGTTGCACCAATAATCTGAATCTCGCCGCGCGCCAGCGCTGGTTTTAAAATGTTGGAGGCGTCGATTGCGCCCTCAGCTCCGCCTGCTCCGATAATTGTGTGAATCTCGTCGATAAAAAGAAGAATATTCCCCGCTTTTCCCACTTCCTGAATCAGCTTCTTAATTCTCTCCTCAAACTCGCCGCGGTACTTCGAGCCTGCCACAAGACCTGACATATCCAATGCAACAAGCCGTTTATTTGCCACTGTTTCCGGCACCATTCCACTGGCTATTCTCGTCGCAATTCCTTCCACAATCGCTGTTTTTCCAACTCCCGGTTCACCGATCAGGCATGGATTATTCTTCGTTCTCCGGCTGATGATTTGAATAACACGCGAGATTTCCTCCTCGCGTCCCACCAGAGGATCCAGCGCACCGTCCCGCGCAATCTCTGTCAGGTCTCTGGAATACTGGTCTAACACCGGTGTTCCATCTGCACTCTTTTTCTTGTTTGAACGGCCATTCTGGAACTCGTCCCGATACTGATTCGGGTCTTCTCCCATCGCAACCAAGGTCTCTACATACAATTTCTGCAGATTGACCCCCAATGTATTCAGCAGTCGTGATGCTGCAGATTCATTTTCCCGCAGCATCGCGAGCAGAATATGTTCGGTTCCAATCTTTTCCGATTTAAAGCGTTCTGCCTCCTTTTTTGACGCTTCAAGCACTCTGCTGCTCCTAGGCGAATACCCTTCTCTGTCCAACAAAATCGTCTCCGCACTCGGAGCGATCAGCTCTTCAATCAATTCTAACAGTTTGTCGACGTCCACACCGTTCTCCTGTAAAACAGATGCCGCCACACCGGTTCCTTCCTTCACCAATCCAAGCAATATGTGCTCCGTTCCCACATAATTGTGATGCAGGGTCCTTGACATCCGATTTGCAATATCCAGTGCTTTTTTTGCCTTTGCTGTATATGCTCTCTGCATTTAAAATGCCTCCTATACCAGTTTTTATAAGTCGTTGAGATCGAGGACTTCAATATCATCTGTCGGTTCCGTTCTGCGCCTGTTCTTCGAACTCTTTTCCTCTTTTGGCACCGGTTCCCCGATTTCTTGCGGCTCCTCCGTCTCTTCCGTATCTTCCGCATCATCATCCGCCGGAATTGTATCTTCTTCCGGCTCCGTTCTCCTCGTGGTATCAATCAGCTCCACTTCGTGCTGGCCCTCGGTTGCGTCAAAGTCATCTTCCGGCTCCTCAAATTCATCTTCCTCGTCAGAAGCTCCTCCTCCAACTCCGCGCAAAATCAGATTGATGATGATAATGATTAATATAACACATATCACAATCAATACCGCAACTATTTTTGTCATTTTTGACTTTTCCGTCTTATATTGTTCTGACAAATCATTGTATTGCGTCTGCAAAGACTCAAGTCCGGTGGTATCGACCTCCTCCGCTTCCTCCTCGAGCACGCCGTTTAAGCGCTGACAGGTTCCTTCGACAGAGTCATACTGATACCATCCCTCTGTTCCGTCGCTGTTTATCGCATAAAAGAGGAAAAACTCAGATATCGCATCCTCCTCGCTCACTTTTTGATAAGCGGTGACATTTCCCGCCTCGCCGAGTGCAACCTGCGCCTCGGAATAAATGGATGGAATCACAAAATCCTGAGGCGGCAAAAGTGCAATCAGGTAGCGTTCTCCGTAAGTCACTCTGACATAGTTATAAAAACTTCCTCTGTTCTGGTCATAGATAAAGAACCTGCCTGCCTCATCGCCTTCCTGCGGCACAAGATAAAGCATTACCAAATCTCCCTTATCAAATGCAACACCTTTGTAATCAACCCCCTGATAATTTACCGTAGTCTCGGAAAAATCCTCCGGAATCGCGTCGTTTGCAAACTCCTCTGATATGATATATGCGGTCTCATCCACAACAATACCGTTCAATGTCGCATCCGCTTCATTCTCCGGCTCTTCTTCCGGCTCCTCCTCCGGCTGCGCAACACCTTCTCCCCCCTTTGTCACAGTGATTGTATAGGTGGCTGTCACACCGTTTTCCGCTTTAACTACAATCTTAATCTTATTTTCTCCTGCCACCAGATTCTCATTTCCCGTGACGGATTCAATGGTCGCATTGGCGTTGCTCGTCACAGCACTAACCGCAATGCTGTCCACGTCGGCACCTACACTCGCCGTATAGTTTGTCGTATTGTACTTAAATGACGGGGATAATGTTCCCGGCGATATGGTAAGGGATTGCAGCGAATTATCCCCGGAGAGATTTTCACCGCCTGCAGTGCTGTCACCGCCTGCTGTACCTCCGCCCGTGGAACCGGCGGATGCCGCATTGTTGACAGTGATGGTTGCCCCGCCTGCCGATGCGGAACCATATTCTGTCATACCGTCTGCTGAGGAGACAAGATCGGAGCCACCTACGCTGACGCTGGCACTTCCCGCCGCTGTCGCCTTAATGGTGATGGATGCGCTTTCCACCCCTGTGACTGTGACAGTGCCGCCTGCTCCTCCACCGTAATTTGAGCCTTCGCTGCAGCTCACAAAAGAAAACTTCGAAGTGTCAAATGTAAATGTCAGAAAGGCATTTACCGTCTCTCCGCCCGGCCCCTTCGGTGTCGCCGTCACGGTCACAGTATCTCCGATATTAACGCTCGACGCAGATACGGAGACAGAAACTGTTCCGTCCGCATAGACCGGCATTGCCGGCAGCAGTCCAAACATGAGGACTGCCGCTAGAAAACTGACTAAGCTCTTTTTTATGTTCTTCATTTTATATCCTCTCTTCTTCTTGTTATTTTACACAATCATCTAGTGTACTGTATTATTCACTTTCAGGCAAATAGCGCAGGATGCATTTTCAGTCTGCAAGGCGGAGGAA
>CAZBUW010000119.1:0-7049 GCA_964495195.1 uncultured Roseburia sp. | reverse complement strand
CACAAGATCAAAACATTAACTGATAGGCCTTCGTGAAACAACCCTAAAATATTTAAAAAAGTGCTTGCAATTATTCCAGAGTCGTGCTATAATTATAAGTGTCTTATGGCTCGTTGGTCAAGCGGTTAAGACGCCGCCCTCTCACGGCGGAAACAGGGGTTCGATTCCCCTACGAGCTGCTAGCTATAATAGAATAGCCCAACCCGAAAAGAACTCGTAAGTGTTGAATTTCAGCACTTGCGAGTTCTTTTTGTTCTCGAACAGGAAATTCGTTGAGGAAGCATTGCTTTAAAGAAATATGCACTTTAAAGAAATATGCGATTTAAAGAAATAAAGCATTGAACTTTTAAAATATATGTGGTAGAATGTGGTGCATATGGTAATAAATGTATATCAGTATACAATTAGATTGGTTAGGAGCTGGCTTTATGGCAACACAGATTTGCGCAGAAGAAGTGGAGAGCGGAAACAGCGGTGCGCCGGAATCTGCGAGAGAGGTGGAACTTCCGGAACAGGAAACTGTGACAGGCGATGAGCTTCATTGCTATGTGGTTTTTGTGGAAGACTGTTCGGTGAAAGATGGAATAGAGAAGATTCGCCAACAGATTACAGGCGGAGAAGAGATTTCTGTGGAGCGTGAAGATGTGACAGGAAATGCCGTCGTGGTGATTCTGTCGCCGGAGCAGTACCGGCAGATGCAGAATCTTTTAGAGGTAAAATCGATAGACGTGACAAAAGCGGCGGAACTCACAGAGAATGCCAACCCTGAAAATGCATTGGAACGGAGCGAAGATACCGAGGCCGAATCGGATGAGACGGAGGAAATGACGACAGAAAGCCTGACGTTAAGTGATGCGGACAGCCGGCAGAACTTCATTGAGACACATGTGAAGGAGCTTCGGATTGTTACAATTGTAGTTTTGGTAATTGTGATAGTTGTGATTTATTTACAGCAAAAAAGAAGATGATAGTAAGGGACGAGGTGGTCTGAATGGAGGGATTACTTCGTCTTTTATTATAGAATCACGCGAGTGATACATTATGTTTTGAGGAAACATAAAAGAAGAGGAGGAGAACAAAACAGTATGAAAAATCATAGCTGGAAAAAGAAAATGTTGCCGTTGCTGCTTGTGCTGTGTGTGGCGATACAGATGCCCGGAACAGCATTTGCGGGCACGGCGGACCAGACAGATGAAGCTGTTTGGGAAGAGGTGGAAGACGAGATGTCGGAAACCGCAGTTGAGGCGGAAGAAGTAGTTTTGCCGGAGACGGAATACGAAGACGATGAAGAAGTCAGAGTTATGATTGTCATGGAGGACGACTCTGTTGTAGATGCAGGCTATTCTACAATCGATGTCGCAGACAATTCCAAGGCGATGGCATACTCCGAAAAAGTGGAAAAGAAGCAGGATGAGGTAGTTGATCAGATTGCAGAGGAAGCTTTAGACGGAGAAGAACTCGATGTTCGTTACAATTTTACCATTTTGACAAATGCGGTTGCTGCCACAGTTGAATTTGGCGATATTGAGAACATCAAAGAGGTAGAGGGTGTTTCTGAAGTGTACATTACTCCGAGATACGAGGTGATGGATACTGCGGAACCAAATACCATTACCGCAGGAACCATGATTGGAAGTTACAACACATGGGAGGCGGGATACACAGGTGCAGGCCAGAGAATTGCAGTTATCGATACCGGTATTGATGCTGATCATCCATCGTTCGATGGCGAAGCATTTGATTATGCGTTATCTGAGAGGGCAGCGGAGGAAGGAACAACAATTGATTCCTACAATCTGTTGGATGAGGAAGAGATTCGTACAGTGCTTTCTAAATTGAATGCATCCTCCATGTATGAGGGACTGAAAGCAGAAGATCTCTTTTTGAGTGATAAGATTGCATATGCATTCAACTACGTTGATGAGAATTTAGATGTGACGCACGACAATGATTCGCAGGGCGATCACGGAACCCATGTCTCCGGTATTGCGTGTGCAGATCGCTATGTGCCATCGGACAACGGATACGAGAAACAGGAGTCCGGTGTCGTCGGTGTGGCTCCGGAAGCACAGTTGATTACCATGAAGGTATTCGGTACAAAAGGCGGTGCCTACACGGATGATTACATGGCGGCAATCGAGGATGCGATTCTTCTGAAAGCGGATGCGGTCAATTTGAGTCTTGGATCGTCGAGCGCAGGAAATTCTGCTGACAGTGAGGCGTATGTCAATGAGATTTTTGACAAGCTGCAGGGATGCGATACAGTGGTAAGTATTTCCGCAGGAAACGCTGGAAGATGGTCGGATGACAGTACATATGGCGCGAACCTTGCGAGCGATGTCAATATGGACACCGTCGGTTCCCCGGGATCTTACACAAATGCATTTACGGTTGCAAGTGCAGTCAATTCAGGTTATACAGGATACAGTGTTAAATTTGACGGAAAGATAGATTCCTTTTATGCAGACGGATCGAGTGCGGCAAATAAGCCGTTCGTATCGTTAGATACATCCGCAGATGCGAGCGGAACAGAGTATGACTATGTTTTGCTGAAAGGATACGGCGAAGCAGAGGATTTTGAGAATATCGACGTGGAAGGAAAAATTGTCCTTGTGAGCCGCGGGAATATCAGTTTCTTTGAGAAACACGTGAATGCGCAGGCGGCAGGTGCGGCAGCGGTTCTCGTCTATAACAATGCGTCGGGGACAATCAGTATGTCGCTTAGCGGTTCAGATGCGACCATCCCATGTGCATCTATCACGTTAGCGGATGCAGAGTCCGTTATGAATGAAGCAGCTTATGACAGCGCGAAGGATGTTTACACCGGGAAAGCTGTTGTTTTGAATAAAGTAACTACAAATTATAATGCCGCGGACGGCTACCAGATGAGTGATTTCTCTTCTGTGGGTGTCCCGGGAAGTTTAGAACTGAAACCGGAGATTACAGCTCCGGGTGGAAATATCTACTCGACACTGGACAATGGAGAATACGGATTGATGAGCGGTACATCCATGTCTGCGCCGAGTGTGTCTGGTATGAGTGCACTCATGGCGGAGTACATCAAGGAAAACAATCTGACCGGGAAGACAGGACTTTCTGTCCGCACGCTTTCACAGTCGCTTTTGATGAGTACAGCGGTGCCGCTGACCGAGGAAGATGGTGAGGAATATTCCCCGAGAAGTCAGGGGGCAGGTCTTGCCAATGTTAAAAATGCGACAAGTTCACCGGTCTACATTCTGATGGGCGAGAAGAATGGAAATGATGGAAAAGTCAAAGCGGAACTCGGAGATGACGCCGAAAGAAAAGGTGTGTACAGCTTCGATTTCAGCATGTACAATTTGTCGGATGAGCCGCAGTATTACGAAGCGGACAGTTCGATTCTGACAGAGGAGATTATCGAGGATGCCTTTATTGTTGGCACTTCACATCAGCTCCATCCGACAGTCGAGATTAGTTCGGATGAACAGTCTTATTTATATGATTTAAACGGCGACGGAAAAGTGGACAGCAAGGATGCGAAGACATTGCTTGCGCACGTCAATGGAAAAACATTATCTGTAGTTGAATTTTATCAGGATGAATTTGACTTTAATCAGGATGGCGTTGTAGATACGGCAGATGCACATCACTTCTTAAATGAGGTTAAGGCAGAGAAGCCATCGGTCAACCTGAAACAGAAAGTGATTGCCGTAAAAGACCGCACAGATGTATCTGTGACTATCACCCTGTCGGAGGAAGACAGAAATTATCTGGATACCAATTTTGAAAATGGTATGTATGTAGACGGATTCGTTTACCTGAGAGGTGCGGTGGATTTGTCGGTTCCGATGCTTGCATTCTATGGAAACTGGGCGGATTCCTCTATGTATGAGCCGTTTGATTTCTTGGAGTTTGCAAATAATGGGGAGACCTATCCTGCTTATTCGGGTGTGAATATGACAAATTATCTGACCTATTCATTCGCGGGAAGCAGCGGAAAATATTATTATACCTCCAATCTGTACTCACAGAACGGGGATGAGGAGTATCTTGCAGACCGCAATGCGTTCTCCTCAAAATCAGGAGATTCCATCACGGGTGCGAATTATACTTTGATTCGGAATGCATCGCGCGTAGTGACATCCGTAACAAACGCCGAGACAGGCGAGGTGTATGCAAGAAACGAGAGCGGCGAAGCAGCAGCGGCATTCTACTATGCAAGCTCGGCAAGCTGGGAGAATACAATTGCGAGTAGCGCAATCAACTGGAGCGGTACGGATGCAGATGGAAAGCCGCTCGAGGAGGGAACGAAAGTCAATATTACAGTGACTGCGGTTCCGGCTTATTACGATGGCATTGCGTTAGAGGAGCTGACGGGAAAAGGACTGAGTTACACAGTTCCGATGACAATTGACAATACGGCGCCTAAGGCGAAAGAGGCAACAGTGACTGACGATGGCAAATTCCAGATAACCGTTTCGGATAATCGTTATGTTGCAGCTGTAAAATTGTATGGCAGTGACAAAAAGACATTGCTTGGTTCCTATGATGTAAACCAGACGGAAGCGGGTGTGGATTCTGTTGTCACAACAGATTATCCAAAGACCGTTTTCTATGTGAAAGTGATTGACTATGCAGGAAATTATACAACATACCGTTATAACAACAGCGGAGTGGAGGATACGGAGACAGCGGAGAGCATTCGTTTAGATCAGACGGAACTTACACTGCTCAAAGGCGGTACAGCACAGCTTTCCGCCAGTGTCGGACCGGTTTCCATCCTCGATGACTCTGTAACATGGAGCACTTCGGATGAAACGGTTGTGACGGTAAATGAAAATGGAATTTTGACCGGTGTCGGAAACGGAACGGCAACCGTCACAGCGACCACGAATGCAAAGGATGCACAGGGTGAATCGCTGACTGCAGAATGTACCGTTACGGTGGAGACGCTTTCGGTCGATTTGAACGGCATTGTATGGGATGAAGACGGCGCGGTATATTGGTCGGCTTTCAACAGTGCGGATACAAAAAATTATACAAAGCTGTCTGAGGCGCAGGGACCGAAGTTTATGTCGGCTGTTTCGGTTGGAGATAAATTGATCGGAGCGACATACGATACCTCGCAGATGTCTGATTTGTATCTTGTGGACCCGGCATCCGGCTATGCATCCGAAAAAATCAGCAATGTGAGCTGGTGTACGGATATGGCATACAGTCCTGCCACCGGCTATATATACGCAACTTACGGTCCGTATGTACAGGTAATTGCCGCTGAGACAGGAAGCAGTCTGGGCAATCTGAATTTCTCTAATAACTTGGGCGGGGAATATCTGATTGGAATCGCCTATGTGGGTTCGGCAATGTATGATGCGAGCCATGTCATGGATGTGTTCTATGCAATCGACCGCGCAGGAAAGCTGTATCAGATGGCATATGTGGATGAACTCGGCACAATCTTCTATGAATTGGGAGATACCAATGTAAGTACAAACGGAATGTGGTACTGGAATTCACTGTATTATGATGCTGAGACGGACTATCTGTTCTGGACGATGTATGATGGCAGCAATAATGTGACTCTATACGCGATAAAAGATATCTATAATGAAGCAGATGAGACAGATACAATCTATACCTATGAACTGGGAGCGTTCCCGGACGGGGTATGGCCGATATCCGGATTGTATCAGGGAAGTACGGCAACTTCGGCTGCAAGCGAAAGAGTTGCAGAAAGAAATGCAGGATGCAGCGTACAGATGACAGAGATTTTGGAGAATGTACCGAAATTGGATGCTCCTGTTCAGGGAAAATAGAAAGGAATGGCAGAACAATGAAACATATGAATCGATTATTGTGTGGACTTCTGTTTTCTTTCACGCTCATGGCTGGCTCTGTGCCGGCCATGGCGGATGAAAATGTGATCTCGACTAAGGTGTCTGCGGACGGAAATGTAGTGACTGTGAAAGTGACTGCGGAAGCCGGAGAGGAACTTACGAGCGGACGTGTCGTTGTCTCATACGATGAGAATGCGCTGACATTAAAGGCGGTGGAGACGGCAGATGCATGGGAGGCAGAAGATGTGAATACAGAGGAAACGGACAGCGTTTCCTACGCGTTTGCAGACGGAGAGGGAAGCGATAAAGGCGGGGACGTCATGACGCTTACTTTTCTTGCAAAAGAGGATGCAAACGGAAAAAAGACAACGATTGAGACGGAAGTGAAAGAACTTTACCGTGAGGACGAAGTGTTGGCACAGGCAGGAGCGATTGAGACGGACGATGTGACACCTTCCTGGACTGTGGATACGGAGACACCTGACGAGGAAAATGATGAAAATGGGGTAAATGGAACCGTATCGACGAATCAGAGTCTGAACGAAGTGCTCGAACAGCAGATTGCTGAGGCGGCAGAGGGAAGTTCTGTTGTAGTTACAGTGGGCGATGCGGAACAGGTGATTTCTGCTAATGTATTCGAGGAACTGAAGGGAAGAGATGTCACGGTTGAATTCCATATGGAAAACGGTGTTGTCTGGAGAATTAACGGCAAGAACATCAAGAATGCAAAAGAGATTGATTTAGGCGTTGTACTCAACAGTACGAACATTCCGGAAGCTGTATTCGATATGATTGAGGATGACGCGGTGAAGTATCAGGTGCAGTTCGCCCTGGACTTCGACGGAGATTTAGGCGGAACCTTTGAACTCTCCATCCCGGTAGGAAAAGAGGGGGCAGGGTACTTCGGAAATCTTTACTATTACAATCCGGCGAAGAACGCGTTGGAATATATGCAGACAGACACAGTAGATGCAGACGGTATGGTAACGTATTCGTTTACTCACGCATCCGACTATGACATTGCTGTCAGCGAGACGAACGGAGCGGAAGTCAATACGGTAAAGACCGGGGATCAGACTCCGGTTGCCGGCTATGTTTTGCTAGTCTGTGGTGCAGTTTTGATTTTGGCTTTTGGAGTCAGAAGAATGAAAAAAACTCGCTAAATACTTAGAATATCAAGTAGGGTTGTTTCACGAACAAGAATTGTATATATGGGAAACTTAAGATTTTATC
>CAZBUW010000118.1:0-7400 GCA_964495195.1 uncultured Roseburia sp. | reverse complement strand
GATAAAATCTTAAGTTTCCCATATATACAATTCTTGTTCGTGAAACAACCCTATCCGCTGGGGACGCACCCTTTTGTTCAATGGGGACGCACCCTTGAGGGCAGGCTTACATAACTTCGTTACATATCGCAAAAAGGAAGACTGTTTTGCAAGATTGGGGCATAAATTAGAATCTCTTAATATCTTTGGATTACACCAGCAATCAGCAAACACGATGTCTGCTGAAGGCACAATTGAGCCATGGATGGCCAATTTGTGCCGTTTACGTCAATTATTAATAACTTTTTCAAAGATATTTAGAGATTCTTATTCATGTACCATGGCGCAAAACAGTCTCTCTTTTTGTGATATGATGCAAGTTTTTATGAGCCTGCCTTCAGGGTGCGTCCCCATTGAACAAAAGGGTGCGTCCCCATTGAACAAAAGGGTGCGTCCCCAGCGAACAAAAGGGTGCGTCCCCGCCGGTTCGTTTCTATTGACAGCTTCTTGCTGCTTCCACAAGTGCTCTTAACTCCCGTTCGGAGGCTCTCATACAATAGGACATCAGGCAGGCGCCGTCCGCGCCTGCCCTTAAAATACTTTCAAGGTTGTCCGGCGAAATACCGCCGATGGCATAGACCGGAACATTCGCATGATGACAGATTTCCTGCAAAAAAGAGAGACCTCTGCCGGGAAGCCCTTTTTTGCAATCTGTTGGAAAAATATGTCCGGCTGTCACATAGCATTTTGGCACGTTCCTTGTCGGAATTTTTTCTCCCGTGGCAGATTCTGCGGCGGCTGGCGGCTGCACTTGCAACGGGTCATTTTTTTGCAGGATGCCCTGCAGCTGTCTGGCAGCCTGCTCTGCCTGTGCAAGCTGCTCTAACGAATGAATCGAACACCCAACTTCATGAAAAACTTTTAGCTGCTCCGCTTTTTCTAACGCGGTTCCTACGGGAAGGTGAATACTGTTTACGTGAAGTTCAACTGCAACTTCAGAATAATTGTGAAGGGTACAGACGGTATCATAGGGCTCCACCGCCCGGAGTACCTGCTCCGCGAGGTGCAAATACTCCGCGGGCGGCATATCTTTTTCCCGGAGGATGATACGGTCAAAACCAGCCTCTGCAAGACGCTTCAACTGTACCAAAAAATCTCCTTCACACAGATGTCGGTTCGTGACCGCAATCACTTGAAAATGCCGCGGTGATTTTTCTGTTGCCCCGGTCGGCATTACGCCGACTCCCTGTGTAACGCCCCCTATTGTCGTTTGATCTGCCGCCCCGGTCGGCATTGCGCTGCCTCCCTGTGCCGCATCCCCTGCGCTACACATAGATGTAATCGCTCATGACCGGCTGAAGTCCGATGCGCTCGATTGCGTGATAGACCTCGTCCACACTGCGCCCGTCAGAGATTTCAAACTGTTCGTCGCCCTTCGCGTCCTCCTCCTCTAAATGCTCCCCGATTCCCACGGAGACGCCGGCCGATATTTTTGTCGCTGCAATATTGATAAAGGCATCGCGCACGCGCTCACACTCCCTTGTCGAGATTGTAATGCTCGCGTACGGCAAAAAAATGCGGTACGCCGCTACCACCTGTAAAAGCTGCGCCTCGTGCACATCCATCGGATTAATTTTGTCGTTGTTTATAATCGGGCGAAGACGCGGGCAGGAGATGGCAATCTCCGCATGCGGATATTTTTTCTGAAGAAGACTCGCATGGCACCCCACCGCGAAGGCATCCTTGCGAAAATCGTCCAGCCCTAAGAGCGCTGCAAAACCGACGCCTCGCATACCGCCCTTTAACGCCCGCTCCTGTGCGTTCAGGCGATACGGAAAAATCCGCTTGTGCCCCGCTAAGTGAAGCGTCTCATATTTATTCGAATTGTACGTCTCCTGAAAAACGGTCACGTAATCCGCGCCGCATTTGTGCAAATAAGCATACTCATCTGAATTCATCGGATAAACCTCCAGCCCGATGACCTTGAAATATTTTCGTGCAATCCTGCACGCCTCCCCGATGTATTTGACATCAGATTTGGCACGGCTCTCACCGGTCAGAATCAAAATTTCCTGAAGCCCTGATTTTGCTATATGCTGCATCTCCTCCTCAATCTGCTCCGGCGTCAGGCAGGCGCGATTGATCTTATTGTGGCAATTGAATCCACAGTAGATACAATAATTTTCACAGTAGTTTGCAATATACAGAGGAGTGAACATCATGACCGAATTCCCGAAATGTTTTTCCTTCTCCCGCTTCGCCCTCTGTGCCATCTCCTCTAAATGCGGCATGGCAGCCGGAGAGAGCAGCGCCTTGTAATCTTCTAACGTACAGACCTCGTGGGAGAGCGCACGCCTCACATCGGCATCCGTATACTTTTCATAATCATATGCCTCCATCTCCCGAATCACCTTTTCCTGCACATCGGACTCTAAAACTTCCATCCCCGGCAGATAGGACATGTGGTCAATCCGGTTCTCCTTTAAGTGCTCCCGGATCTCATCACTCAAAATACTTTCATTTATCTTCTCGCTCATAAAATCCTCCTATCTCTATTCCCGCAAAAAACCGGTCAGCGGAGAGGAAGCCTCCCCTCCTTTTTCGCGCACGCGTCCGAGCCCTGCGAGGTAGGCGCTTCTTCCCGCCTCGATTGCTTTTTTAAACGCCTCCGCCATTCCTGGGATATCGCCTGCGGTGGCGATTGCCGTATTTACCATCACTGCTGCCGCACCCATCTCCATCGCTTCACACGCCTGCGACGGACGCCCGATTCCGGCATCCACAATGATTGGCAAATCAATCTCATCCACCAGAATCTGAATAAATTCCCTGGTGCAAAGCCCCTTGTTAGAACCAATCGGCGCCGCAAGCGGCATGATGCTTGCGGCTCCTGCATTCTGCAGATCCCTCGCCACATTCAAATCCGGGTACATATACGGCATGACAATAAATCCTTCCTTTGCGAGAATCTCTGTCGCTTTGATGGTCTCCTGATTGTCCGGCAGCAGATATTTCGAGTCGCGCATGATTTCAATTTTCACAAAATCACCGCAGCCGACCTCCCGCGAGAGTCTCGCGATGCGCACTGCCTCCTCCGCATTTCTCGCCCCGGAAGTGTTCGGCAGCAGCGTCACTCCCTTCGGAATATAATCCAAAATATTTGCCATACCTCCATCGTTTGCACGGCGCAGCGCCAATGTAATAATCTGCGCTCCGGCGTGCTCAACTGCCGCCTGTATCAAATCCAAAGAATATTTTCCTGATCCCAAAATAAAGCGCGACTCAAATTCATGTCCGCCTAATACCAACTTATCTTCCATTTCATTCTCCTTTCAACAAATAGTGTCATTCTCTTTTTGTGCCAATAAACGCAGCACCAGATTCGCCTCATGGCCTGCGCAAATCATTACGCGCGGCGCCATCAGGCTCTCCCCCGTCTCCAGCCCGTTTTTCTCATCTCCACAGATGTAAAAATGGTCATTGATTTTTCGCGTACAAATATCGTTACTATCGTGGTATCCCGCCATTCCGGAGCCTGACAGCAGAATTTTCTCCTGCCCGCAATAAGAAAAAAACGCATCGACGAGCATCGCTTTCTCCTCCGCACGGTCAAACGCCTCACAGATAATCTCATCCTCCCGGAACAAATCCCCCGCATTCGAAGATGTAATTTTTACCGTGTCCAGACGCAGCTTAATAAAAGGATTAAACTCCGAAATCTCCTCCGCGAGCGCCTCCGTTTTTTTCCTGCCGATGTCTTTGATCCGGTACTGCTGGCGATTGATGTTGCTCAAATCCACCTCGTCATAATCAATCAGATGAAGTGTACCGACCCCGGCGCGCGCCAACGCCAGCGCAATGTTTGAACCCAGCCCGCCAAGCCCGGCGACCGCCACTTTTCCCTGCTGCAATTTTTCCTGCACCTCTCTGGTATGGCGGGCACAGAGGCACTCGTACATCTGCTCACGGGTTACCGCCAAACGGCTCCCCACAGAATCTTCGCCTGTTGAAAAACTCTCCGCGCCAAAGACACGGCCTGCCGTCAACTGGTTTTTACAAAAATCCCGACTCATCGTCAGCCTCCTCCCACAAAAGTCACAACCTCTAGTTTGTCATTCTGCGCCAGCACACAGTCCGCATACATTGCCTTTGGAATGATGACACCATTGACCTCCACTGCAATCCGCTCTCTGCGGTAACCCTGCAATGCCACAAACTGTTCGAGGGTCACTCCCTCCTCACAAATTCTCTCCTCTCCATTCACCGAGATGACCATAGCTTTCTCCTCCTTTCTGCCACAGAGATTCCCTTTCTTATGCTCAATCCATCCTTTCCCAAAAGCAGAACTTTTTTGTAAAAAAGGAACTCAATAGGAATTTCCTATATCAAAAAAAGGTTCATGAAAAAACATACCCGCGGTGGTATGCCCCTTCATGAACCTGTTGCTCACTCTGTGTTTTCAATATTCTATTTACAAATAAAAATTATAACATTTTTTTCAGCTGATGCAAGTGTTTTTTTCAATTTCCCGCGTCCCCTAATTTCCCGTGTCCCCGGCAGGCTTTGCGCACCGGACAGGTTTTTCCACATCTTAGCGGCCGGCGAAATATGCATCGATTCCGTTTGCGATTCCGCTCGCAATCTTGTTCTGGTAATCGTCGCTCGCCATCAGGCTGTCCTCCGCCGGATTCGTCATATATCCCATCTCCACAATGGTCACCGGAACCGTGCACCAGTTGATGCCGCTCATCGTATCCGTCTCCCAGACATACTCTTTTCTGCAGCCGGTCGCGGACACAAGCCCGTCTAAGACTGCGGAGGAGAGCGCCTTGCTCTGACTGTAGTACGCACTGTTGTACGGGTTGGACGATGTCTGACAGATCGTCATGGCTCCGCTCACGGAGGAATCATTCGAACCGTTGGCATGAATTCGGATAAAAGCATCCACCCCCGCGTTGTTAGCGACCGCTGCCCGCTCACTGTTACTGATATCTACGTCATTTGTAGTTCTTACCATGATAACCTGATAACCGCGCGCTTCCAGCTCCGTTTGCAGCTTTAAAGAAACTTCCAGATTCAATTCATACTCCGCCAATCCGGTGGAGACACCCTGCGTTCCCCCTGTCACTTTCGCTTTTGTCTCGGATGCACCGGGGCCGACCGGTTCCTGCTCACTGTTTCCGTATCTCTGGTGCCCCGCATCGATACAGACAGTGTACTGACTCTTCTGATTGTCTGACAACACATCCGGCTGCGATTCCACATTCCCCGTCGATTCCATGTCCTCCGAATCTTCCGCGTTCTCCGTGTCCTCCACGATTTCCGTATCAACTGCGCTCTCCGTGTCTTCTACGATTTCCATATCAACTACACTCTCCGCTCCTTCTATATCCTCCGTATCAGCTACACTTTCTGTTTCCAGCACGTTATCCACATCCGCACCGCTTTTTGCTCCCTCTTTTCCACATCCCGCCGACAAAAGCATGGCAAAAAGTAATGCCGCTATGATTCCTCTCTTTTTCATAATGTCTCTACCTTTCTCTTTTTCTCTGCCCGGCCACGCAACGTGTTCTCTTCCTCCTGTTTTTTCGGAATCGATTGCCAGAAAAATGTGATTTCCAAAAACCACACATTGCGTTTTCTTCCTTCGGTTTCACGCCCGCAAAATCCCATATGCCTGTTCAAGCCGCGCCGAAAACTGCTCATAAAAATCTGCTTCCAAATCATACGGCTTCAGATAAAATTGGTGGAGCAGGAACATATTGAGCGTCCGCACCAGCTCCTCATCCTGCTGTACAGAGATGACAGCCTGTGCCTCCTTGCGCAGCCGATACCAGGTCAGCGTGAATTTCTCATAGCGCTCGCGGTCAGCGATTGCGAGCCACTTTCCGACTTTCACTTTCGAGCGGTTTGTCTTCTCACATTCCCCGACCTGTAAAATATAGCTGACCTTTCCGCCCTCATAGATTCTTCCAAGTGGAAAGAGGCGGCAGATTCCCGGGCGGAATGCATGGACGCTGCACCTTTTTTCCTCGTTTAAAAAAGTGCAGCCTCCCGCTGTTTTTAAATGGGGCAGAATCATCCCCTCGTCCACCCCTAGTTCCACATGCTGCTGCATCAACTCCTCAAATGATTTCTGCAATCCCTTCATCAGTGCAAATGCATCGAACGGGTCGAGTCGCACTGTATCTTCCATGTCCTCACAGCAGGACGAGCAGCCTGCGCAATCACCACAGCCCACTCGTACCATATCGTTCCAACCATATATTTTTCCGTCTGATATCTCCTCTAAATCGCGCTGCATCCTACTCCTCTTTCCTCTGCTTCCCACCGGGACACACGATATCTTTCCTCCGCTTCCCTTCTGAAGCTAACGATACCTTTCTCCGCTTCCCTTCCGAAAACAGCCCGGCTTTTTTGCTATCCCCATTATAAAGAGATTGGGATTTCCGGTCAACCCATTTTAAGATAAGAGTACCTATTGCACATTTCCGTTAAAAACAACTGCACCATCATATTTCTCTTCGATAAATTTTTGAATCTCCTCCGATTCCAGCGCTGCAATCAGTGCTTTGATTCCCTCGCTCTCCTCGTTTCCCTCCTTTACGGCGATGACATTGACATACGTCTGCGCTGCCTCAGAATCGGGCGTCTCACATGCCACAGCGTCCTCCGCGACAGAATATCCGGCTTCGAGTGCGTAATTCCCGTTGAGAACCACAAAGGCAGTCTCCCCGGCAACCCTCGACACCTGAGCCGCCTCGAGCTCCTCAATCCTGATATTTTTCGGATTCTCCACGATGTCGTTGACGGTTGCCGCAATCCCCGCATCCTCCTTTAATGTAATGACGCCGTTCTCCTGCAAAAGAAGCAGCGCTCTCGCCTCATTTGTCGTGTCGTTCGGAACTGCAATCACATCCCCCTCTGCAAGCTGTGTCAAATCACTCTTCGTCCCCGGATAGATGCCGAGCGGCTCATAGTGAATCCCGCCTGCGTTGACCAGATGTCCGCCCTGCTTTTCGTTAAAACTTTCGAGATATGGGATATGCTGAAAATAGTTTGCATCGAATTCGCCGCTCTCCACAACCTCATTGGGCTGCACATAGTCGCTGAACACCGTAATCTCCAGATTCCAGCCCTGTTCCGCCAAAATATCTTTCGCCTTCTCAAGAATCTCCGCGTGGGGCGTCGCAGACGCCGCCACCGTGATTGTTGCCGCATCCTCTGCACCGCCACACCCTGCAAGCGCTCCGATTGCGATTACTCCCGCCGTAAGTCCTGCCAAAAATTTTCTTCTCATATTCTAATCCTCTTTTCTTTTTTTAGACGTTTGCGAAACTCTAAATTTCTAATATGGCGCCGGGCAATATAGACATATCCTCGCAGGGTACTTTGGAGCCGTCGGTACTTAGGTGCCGTAT
>CAZBUW010000117.1:0-7983 GCA_964495195.1 uncultured Roseburia sp. | reverse complement strand
TGTGAGCCACAAGATCAAAACATTAACTGATAGGCCTTCGTGAAACAACCCTAGTACAAGATAGATTTGTCTTGTGTTTCCGCATGTTTTTTGTTACAATAGAGAAGAACAAATGTTCGTGAACGTTATGGGAGGTATATAAAATGGCGCTAATTCTAAAAGTACCTTACGAGGAAAAAGAGGAAGCCAAGGCATTGGGAGCAAAATGGAATCCGCAATTAAAAAAGTGGTATGTAGAAAAGCGAAAGGATTATTACAAATTTGCAAAATGGATTCTTGGTGATAAAGAACAAGTTTATATCTTGTGTGATTGTTTTTATATTGTAGAGGGACTTCAAACTTGTTTTAAATGTAGAAATTTGACAAAGGTTATTGGGTATGGTGTAAAAAAATATTTTGATGTCTGTAATCCGGAAGTATATGGAGAGGAAGATGCGTGGAGTTTTGAAGATGATGAAATACATATTGCATCACACATTTACTCTTTGCCAGAGAAACTATTAAATTATTTGAAAGATAAATATGGATATTATGAATCGTATTCTAAGACAATCCAAAGCTCATATTTGGCTAATCATTGCTCAAATTGTAAAGTAATTCAAGGTGATTTTTATTTGTTTGGTGAAGTGGATTCTCCATTTTTTATCAATTCTGAAGAACGGGCAAAGAAGTTGAAATTGTATAGGATTCCGCTAGAAAATGATATAATTGTTGAAGCAGATATAGGATGGGGATCGGAAGATTGGATGATTGAAACTTTTGCAGAAAGTGTGAATTTAAGTCTAGATGAGATGGTGAAATAGAAGATGGGGAATCAATTTCAGACATTGCTCGGTGTTACCGGCTCCGACGCTGATCATTTCCCACAATAAGACATTGGCAGCTCAGCTCTATGGGGAGATGAAAGAATTTTTCCCGGAGAATGCGGTAGAATATTTTGTATCCTAATCTGCTTTGAGAGCGATTAGACCATTGTTTAGTGTTATTTGGTGTTGATTTTTCTATATTTTGTGGATAGAAAGTGCTGAAATGGATTGAATAACACCGGGTGGATGGGTGGAGTTTGTGACCTGTATTCGTGTAATGGACGAGGTAATATTATGGAAAACAGAAAGGTATTGGGATAAGGGAGAGAATCAGGAATATGAAATGAATTGCTTCCAAAATGGAAATAGATAAAAAGGTAAAGAATTTAATGCTAGAGTGAAAGTGTAGGTCAATTGGCGAAATTCGCTACACGCATGTAGCGAATTTGTGGAGATACGACATTGTATAATGAAAGGCAGGGAATCACATGGCAATACCAACAAATATAAAAACATTGTTATCAGGAGAGGTTGTTGAATGGGCAAGAATCGAATTTAAGGAAACTTGGAATGCAGAAGCGTCTTTGAAATCTGTATGTGCATTTGCGAATGATTTGGATAACTGGGGTGGCGGGTATATTGTGATAGGCGTTGAAGAAAATGAGGGCCGGCCCATTTATCCACTTAAAGGTGTGCCAGTGGAAAAAATTGACGCTTATCAAAAGAATATTTTGTCTAAATGTAAATTAATTAGACCTGCGTATATGCCAATAGTGGAGGTGGTGGATTATGAAAATAAGAAGTTTATTGTCCTTTGGTGCCCGGGTGGAGATAGTAGACCATATTCATCTCCGAAAACGATGGCAAAAGATAATAAAGAACATATTCACTATATTCGAAAAATGTCTAGTACAGTAGAACCATCGGATGATGAAGAAAAAGATTTGTTTAATTTGGCAAATCGAATTCCGTTTGATGATCGCGTAAATCATCAGGCGGAGATATCAGATTTAAATATTACACTTATTCAGAATTACTTGAAGGAAATTAAAAGTTCGTTGTATGAGAAGTCAAAAACGGGAGACTTTATTGAAGTATGTAGTGATATGAATATTATCAGTAATCTTCCGGAATATACAAAGCCAAAGAATGTGGGATTGATGTTTTTTAGTATGGAACCAGACAAATTTTTCCCATATACACAGATAGATGTTGTTCAATTTCCGGATGGTTTAGGTGGTAATAGTATTATTGAGCAAACCTTTAAAGGACCAATCCAGCAACAGCTAAGAGATGCACTACAGTATATCAGAAACACGATTATTACTGAAAAAGTCGTAAAATATCCTAACCGTGCGGAAGCAGATCGATTTTTCAATTATCCGTTTGCAGCGATTGAGGAAGCATTATCAAACGCAGTATATCATCGAGCATACGATGAAAGAGAACCAATCGAAGTTCGGGTGGAAAATGAACGAATAGAGATATTAAGTTTTCCGGGACCGGATCGTTCTGTAACAATGGAAGGCTTAAAGTCTTATCGCGTATCCAATCGTCGGTATCGAAACCGCAGGATAGGGGATTTTTTGAAAGAACTACATTTGACTGAAGGAAGAAATACAGGATTTAAGAAAATTCTTGATGCATTAGAAGCAAATGGATCTCCAAAACCAGAGTTTGAAACGGATGAAAGCCGCAGTTACTTTATCACAAGGTTATTTGTTCATGAAGGATTTTTGAAAGATAAAAATGAAGATGAAAATGCGTCAACCCCAAATTCAACCCCATCAACCCCAAATTCAACCCCATCGTCTGAATTAACGGAGACTTTGTGGGGATTGTCATTAAGAGAACAGATATTGATACTTATAAAGAAGAATCCATCAATATCCAAAAAGAAAATGACAGAAATACTGGGCGTTTCGATGTATGCGTTGAAGAAAGAACTGGCAGTGATGGGTGAAGAGCATGTGGCAGAGTTCGTTGGATTTAGCAGAAGTGGTAAGTGGGTTGTGTATAAGTTAAATTAATAAAGAATCTCATGCTATAGTAATGTAGCAAAATAGAAAGGTTTTGAGTATGGATCATTTTAAATTAGTATCCCCATACGCCCCTACCGGCGACCAGCCGGAGGCGATCGAAGCCCTTGTCAAAGGCTTCCGGGAGGGGAATCAATTTCAGACATTACTCGGTGTTACCGGTTCCGGTAAGACGTTTACAATGGCGAATGTCATCGCGGCGCTCAACAAGCCGACGCTGATTATTTCCCACAATAAGACATTGGCAGCCCAGCTCTACGGCGAGATGAAAGAATTTTTCCCGGAGAATGCGGTGGAGTATTTTGTCAGCTATTACGATTATTATCAGCCGGAGGCGTATGTGCCGCAGACTGATACTTACATTGCGAAGGACTCTGCCATCAATGAGGAGATTGATAAACTGCGCCTGTCGGCGACCGCCTCCCTGGTGGAGCGCAAGGACGTCATTGTCGTCGCCAGCGTGTCCTGCATTTACGGTCTGGGGAGCCCGGAAGACTATCTTGGAATGATGGTATCCCTGCGGCCGGGCATGGAGAAGGACAGAGATGAGGTCATCCGCGCACTGGTGGACATTCAATATAACCGGAGCGACATGGATTTTCACCGCGGTACGTTTCGCGTGCGCGGCGACGTGCTGGAGATTTTTCCGGCAAACTTCGGTGAGACGGCGGTTCGGATTGAGTTCTTCGGGGACGAGATTGACCGCATCACGGAGATTGATGTGCTGACCGGGGAAATCAAGTGCCGATTGGAACATTTTGCGGTATTTCCGGCGTCCCACTATGTGGTTCCGCAGGAGAAGATTAACCGCGCCTGCGAGGCAATTGAGGCGGAGATGGAGGAGCGCGTCCGTTACTTTAAGGGGGAGGATAAGCTCCTCGAGGCGCAGCGGATTGCGGAACGGACGAATTTCGACATTGAGATGCTGCGCGAGACAGGATTCTGCAGCGGAATTGAGAATTATTCCAGACATCTGGCGGGGCTTCCGGCGGGGGCGACACCGCACACCCTGA
Source organism: uncultured Roseburia sp. (assembly GCA_964495195.1). Classification (GTDB taxonomy): domain Bacteria; phylum Bacillota; class Clostridia; order Lachnospirales; family Lachnospiraceae; genus Roseburia. The sequence goes on along the minus strand of CAZBUW010000117.1, from coordinate 4,125 downwards.
TGGATTATTTCAAGGATGATTATCTGATTATCGTGGACGAGTCGCATATCACGATACCGCAGGTAGGGGGAATGTATGCGGGGGATCAGTCGAGAAAAACGACGCTTGTCGATTATGGATTCCGTCTCCCCTCTGCAAAAGACAACAGACCTTTGAACTTTGAAGAATTTGAGAGCAAGATAGATCAGATGCTTTTTGTCTCTGCGACGCCGAATGTGTATGAGGAGGAGCATGAGCTGCTCCGTGCGGAGCAGATTATCCGGCCGACCGGACTGCTCGACCCGGAGATTTCGGTTCGCCCGGTGGAGGGACAGATTGATGATCTGGTCGGGGAGGTCAACAGAGAGATTAAGAAACACAACAAGATTCTGATTACGACCCTGACCAAAAAAATGGCGGAGGATTTGACCGATTACATGCGGGAGATTGGAATCCGCGTCAAATATCTCCACTCGGATATCGATACGCTTGAGCGCGCGGAGATTATCCGCGACCTGCGTCTCGATGTGTTTGACGTGCTCGTTGGAATCAACCTGCTCCGCGAGGGACTCGATATCCCTGAAATTACACTTGTAGCTATATTGGATGCGGACAAGGAGGGATTCTTAAGGTCAGAGACCTCGCTGATTCAGACCATCGGTCGTGCTGCCCGCAACAGCGAAGGCCATGTCATCATGTACGCGGACAAAATTACGGAGTCCATGCAGCGCGCGATGGACGAGACTGCGCGAAGAAGGCAGCTGCAGCAGGCGTACAATGAGGAGCACGGAATCACGCCGACGACGATTCAGAAGTCCGTGCGGGAGTTGATCAGCGTGTCGAAGAAGGTCGCCCAGGAGGAGATGAACTTCAGGAAAGACCCGGAGTCGATGGATCGGAAGGAACTGACAAAGCTGGTTGGAGATATCCAGAAAAAGATGCAGAAGGCGGCGACAGATCTCAATTTCGAGGCAGCTGCGGAATACAGAGACAAGATGATAGAATTAAAAAACATGCTGCGTGATATGGAGGAAAAATGAAAGAGAGAAAGTACATTAAGATCAGAGGTGCCAACGAGCACAATTTGAAAAGCATAGACGTCGATATTCCAAGGGATGAGTTTGTGGTTCTGACAGGGCTGTCCGGGTCCGGCAAGTCCTCATTGGCATTCGATACCATCTACGCGGAGGGGCAGAGGAGATATATGGAATCCCTCTCCTCCTATGCGAGACAATTCTTAGGTCAGATGGAGAAACCGAATGTCGAGAAGATTGAGGGGCTTTCCCCGGCAATCTCCATCGACCAGAAGTCCACAAACCGCAACCCGCGCTCCACCGTGGGGACGGTGACGGAGATATACGACTACTTTCGTCTTCTCTATGCGAGAATCGGGGTTCCGCATTGCCCGAAGTGTGGAAAAGAGATTAAGAAACAGTCGGTCGACCAGATGGTGGATCAGATTCTCTCCCTGCCGGAGCGCACGAAAATCCAGCTTTTGGCGCCTGTGGTGCGCGGGAGAAAAGGGGAGCATCAGAAAGTGTTAGAGCAGGCAAAACGCAGCGGTTATGTCCGCGTCATTGTCGACGGCAGCATGTACGAACTGAGTGAGGAGATCAAACTCGATAAGAATAAAAAACACAACATTGAGATTGTCGTGGACCGCCTCATGGTGAAGGAGGGAATTGAGAAACGTCTGACCGATTCCATCGAGAATGTCATGGAGCTCGCAGACGGGCTTATGATTGTGGATGTGATTGACGGGGAGAAGTTCCAGATGTCGGACAGTTTTGCCTGCCCGGACTGCGGAATCAGTGTCGATGAGATTGAGCCGAGAAGTTTTTCTTTCAACAATCCATTCGGTGCCTGTCCGTCATGTTTTGGTCTTGGATACAAGATGGAGTTTGACGAGGACCTCATGATTCCCGACAAAAAACTGAGCCTCTCCGAGGGCGCAATCCAGGTCATGGGATGGCAGTCCTCCAACGACCCGTCCAGCTTTACTTACGCCCTGCTTCTGGCCCTGTCAAAAGAGTACGGATTTTCGCTGGACACACCTTTTAAGGAACTGCCGGAGGAGGTACGCCATATGCTTATCCACGGAACCGGCGGCCGTGAGGTCAAAGTCCGCTATAAGGGACAGCGCGGCGAAGGAATCTATGATGTCGCTTTTGAGGGGCTCATCCGCAATGTGCAGAAGCGCTACCGTGAGACAGGCTCCGAGACGATGAAGCAGGAGTACGAGCAGTTCATGCGAATCACGCCCTGTGAGGAGTGCGGCGGACAGCGTCTGAAAAAGGAATCCCTCGCAGTGACAGTGTCCGATAAAAACATCTACGAGATTACGTCCATGTCCATTCGGAACCTGTGTGTTTTTTTGGAAAACATGGAGCTGACGAAGCAGCAGAAGCTGATTGGCGACCAGATTTTGAAAGAGATTCGCGCGAGGGTCGGATTTTTAAAGGAGGTCGGATTGGAATATCTGACGCTCACGAGGGCGACCGCAAGTCTCTCCGGAGGGGAGGCGCAGCGTATCCGCCTCGCGACACAGATTGGCTCCGGGCTTGTCGGCGTCGCCTACATTCTGGACGAGCCGTCCATCGGACTTCACCAGAGGGATAACGACAAGCTGTTAAATGCACTGAAGAATTTAAAAGATCTCGGAAATACACTGATTGTGGTGGAACATGATGAGGACACCATGCGCGCGGCGGATTATATTGTGGATATCGGGCCGGGCGCAGGCTCACACGGAGGTGAAGTCGTCGCCACCGGAACAGCCGAAGACCTCATGAAGAATCCGGATTCCATCACCGGCGCCTACCTGAGCGGCAGGAGGAAAATTCCGGTGCCGGAGGTTCGCAGGAAGCCGACCGGCTATCTGACAATTCGCGGGGCGAGGGAGAACAATCTGAAGAATATTGATGTCAGGATTCCGCTTGGCGTCATGACCTGTATCACCGGGGTGTCCGGTTCCGGGAAAAGTTCCCTGACCAACGAGATTTTGTACAAACGTCTCGCGAGAGATTTGAACCGCGCGAGATGCATTCCGGGAAAACACGATGATATCGAGGGGCTGGAACAGTTGGATAAGGTCATCGACATCGATCAGTCCCCGATCGGAAGAACGCCGCGCTCGAACCCGGCGACCTACACGGGTGTGTTTGATATGATCCGAGATCTCTTCGCGACCACGCCGGATGCAAAAGCGCGCGGCTACAAAAAGGGAAGATTCAGTTTCAACGTCAAAGGAGGGCGCTGTGAGGCATGCTCAGGGGATGGTATCTTAAAGATAGAGATGCATTTTCTGCCGGACGTCTATGTGCCGTGTGAAGTCTGCGGCGGCAAGCGATACAACCGCGAGACTCTGGAAGTGAAATATAAGGGGAAAAGCATTTACGACGTTCTCGACATGACAGTCGAGGAAGCATTGGAGTTTTTTAAGAATGTGCCGAGTATCGAGCGCAAGATACAGACGCTCTACGATGTGGGACTCTCCTATGTGAAGCTCGGACAGCCTTCCACGGAGCTCTCCGGCGGGGAAGCACAGCGCATTAAGCTCGCGACAGAATTGAGCCGCAGGAGCACCGGGCGCACCATCTACATTTTGGATGAGCCGACTACGGGACTCCACTTTGCCGATGTGCACAAGCTGACGGAGATTCTGCGCCGCCTTTCGGAAGATGGAAATACGGTTGTAGTTATAGAGCACAATCTCGACGTCATCAAGACGGCAGATTATATTATCGACATGGGACCGGAGGGAGGAGATGGAGGCGGAACCGTCATCGCCGAGGGCACCCCGGAGCAGGTCGCGGGGAACAAAGCGTCCTACACCGGACAGTATGTCAAAAAATATCTGAACTAAAAAAAGCCGACTTTTCGTCAGCTTTCTCACAAGATGGTTTTGGGGAGTACTTCCCAGACATTGCAAGATGCCTGGGAAGCATGAGTTATGAAAAAATATATTAGTTAACAACTAATACTTGTATACTATAGCATCGGAATGTGATGGCTGTGTGAAGAAAAAAGTAAAAAATAAATTTTTTACAGAATCTGAAAGAAATTATAAAGAAAATATTATTTTTTTCCCAAATCGCAAGGAAATCGAAAAAAGTTCTTTCAAAAATGCCAGTAATTGTATATAAT
>CAZBUW010000116.1:0-8106 GCA_964495195.1 uncultured Roseburia sp. | reverse complement strand
TCCCCATTGGACAAAAGGGTGCGTCCCCATTGGACAAAAGGGTGCGTCCCCATTGGACAAAAGGGTGCGTCCCCGGCGGAGCGTCCCCGGCGGTGTTATTTCTTGAAGTTGGCGCGTTTACGGAGGGTCGGGTCTAAGATTCTCTTGCGGATGCGGAGACTCTCCGGTGTGACCTCTAAGAGCTCGTCGACATCGATAAAGTCAAGCGCCTGCTCTAAGCTCAGTTTTTTTGGCGGAACCAAGGTCAATGCCTCGTCAGCAGAGGAGGAACGTGTGTTGGTCAGATGTTTCTTCTTGCAGACGTTCAGTTCCACATCCTCAGCGCGGGAGGAAGAACCGATGACCATTCCGGCGTAGACTTTTTCGCCAGGTCCGATAAACAAGGTTCCGCGGTCCTGTGCGGAGAAGAGTCCGTATGTTACGGATTCGCCTGTCTCAAATGCAATCAGAGAACCGAGCTTGCGGTAGGTGATATCCCCCTTGTACGGCTCGTAACCGTTGAAAATGGTATTGATGATACCGTTTCCCTTGGTGTCTGTCAAAAATTCGCCGCGGTAGCCAATCAGGCCGCGGGACGGGATGTTGAACTCAAGACGGGTATAGCCGCCTGTGATCGGTCTCATGTTTGTCATCTCACCCTTGCGCTGGCTGAGTTTTTCAATGACGGAACCGGTAAACTCATCCGGCACATCGACATAAGCGAGCTCCATCGGCTCTAACAATTTACCGTTTTCATCCTTGTGGTAGAGAACCTCCGCCTTGCTGACTGCAAACTCGTAACCTTCACGGCGCATGTTCTCAATCAGAACGGACAGATGCAGTTCGCCGCGTCCGGATACTTTTAAGCTGTCCGGGCTGTCGGTCTCTTCGACACGGAGAGAGACGTCTGTGTTTAATTCGCGGAAAAGTCTGTCTCTGATGTGGCGGGAGGTGACAAATTTTCCCTCCTGACCTGCCAACGGGCTGTCGTTTACGATGAAGTTCATGGACAGGGTCGGCTCCGAAATCTTCTGGAACGGGATAGCAACCGGATTTTCCGGGGAGCAGATGGTGTCTCCGATGTGGATGTCTGCGATACCGGAGATGGCTACGATAGAGCCCGGTTTTGCCTCGGTCACGTCCACCTTGTTTAAGCCCTCAAACTCGTACAGTTTGCTGATGCGGACCTTCTGCAGTTTGTCCGGTTCATGATGGTTGACCACAACAGCCTCCTGATTGATTTTGATGGTGCCGTTGTCCACCTTGCCGATACCGATACGTCCGACATATTCGTTGTAATCGATGGTACTGATTAAGACCTGCGTGTTTTCGTCCGGGTCTCCCTCCGGCGCAGGAATGTAGTCGAGGATGGTCTCAAAAAGAGGAATCATGTCCTTGCGCTCGTCCTCTAAGTTTTTCATCGCGTAACCGTCGCGGGCAGACGCGTAGATAAACGGGCAGTCGAGCTGCTCGTCGGAGGCGTCTAAGTCCATGAATAATTCTAACACTTCGTCGATGACTTCGTCTGGACGCGCTTCCGGTCGGTCAATCTTATTGATGCAGACGATGACAGGGAGGTCTAATTCCAACGCTTTCATCAGAACAAATTTTGTCTGAGGCATAGTGCCCTCAAATGCATCGACGACTAAGATAACGCCGTTTACCATCTTTAAGACACGCTCTACCTCGCCGCCGAAATCGGCGTGACCCGGAGTGTCAATGATGTTGATTTTTACATCTTTATAGGTGATGGCTGTATTTTTGGAGAGGATGGTGATGCCTCGCTCCCTCTCGATATCATTGGAGTCCATAACACGCTCCTGAACTTCCTGGTTGGTGCGGAAGGTACCGCTCTGCTTTAAAAGTTCATCGACAAGCGTCGTTTTACCGTGGTCTACATGTGCAATAATGGCAATGTTACGGACATCTTCACGTTTCATTTTCATAGATTTACCTTACCTTTCATACTAGACAATTGTAGTTAAATGGTCTACAATTGTAAGTGGCTGTCAAAGACAGCTTTTATATGGAATCAAATTTTTTGAACATATCAAACTATAATATTCTATCACATATTTTTGAGAACGCAAGCATTTATTGGATTTTTGGGAGTTTGCACGATTTTTTGCTCAAAATGAATGTCGAATTATGAATGTTTTATTATGTTCGGTTATCGACATGTTACCCGAATTTTCTAGTGGGGAAAATGGTAAAAATAATTTGTTTACAGGCCGCCTGAGAGAATGCGGGCGGCGAAGGAAGGGAGAAGAATTCATGGCAGATAAAATTTTTGAAAACAACCAGGTATCTATTGTAGGAGAAATCGTTTCCGATTTTCGGTTCAGTCACGAGGTGTACGGCGAGGGATTTTATGTTGTGGACATTTCTGTGAACAGGTTGAGCAATATTGTGGATTATATACCTGTAATGATCTCGGAGAGACTGATTGATGTTGGACAGAATTACATAGGACAGTATCTGTATGTGACAGGGCAGTTCCGTTCGTTCAACCGGCATGAGGAAAAAAAGAACCGTCTGGTGCTCTCTGTTTTTGCGAGGGAAGTGGAGTTCATGGACGGACCGGAGGAAGATATCAAGAGCAACCAGATTTTTCTGGACGGTTATATCTGCAAGGAGCCGATTTACCGGAAGACTCCGCTCGGCAGGGAGATTGCAGACCTTTTAATCGCAGTCAACCGTTCCTATGGAAAATCTGACTATATACCGTGCATTTGCTGGGGCAGAAACGCAAGATTCGCATCCGGCTTCGATGTGGGCGGACATGTGCAGGTCTGGGGAAGAATTCAGAGCAGGGAATATGTGAAAAAAATCAGCGAGGAGGAGACGGAGAAGCGAATCGCTTACGAAGTGTCGGTCAGCAAGGTAGAATTTTTAGAAGATTGAGCTGTGCACGTGAAAAGATACACGCCGCCCGATTGAGGCGCAAATCTCTTTATGTTAAAATATAGGTAGCGTGGGGCAGAAGTGTAGAAAATAGATTTTTTTACACAGAAAGGACATGTTAACTATATGGAAAAAATGGATTTGCGCTATCTGAAAAGTTTGGCGAGGCAGTATCCGACCGTTGCTTCGGCAGCGACCGAGATTGTAAATCTGCAGGCAATTCTCAGCCTGCCGAAGGGCACAGAACATTTTATCACAGATATTCACGGGGAGTATGACCAGTTTCAGCATGTGATAAAGAACGGTTCAGGAGCAATCAAGCGAAAAATTGAAGATGAGTTTGGAAACGCGATGAGCGCCAGTGAAAAAAAGGCGATTGCGACGCTCATCTACTACCCGGAACAGAAAATGGAGCAGGTGTTGAAGACGGAGGACAATATGGAGGACTGGTACAAGGTGACGCTGTACCGTCTCATCCGCATCTGTAAATGTGCCTCCTCCAAATATACCCGTTCCAAGGTCCGGAAGGCTTTGCCGACAGACTTTGCGTATGTCATAGAAGAACTTCTGACCGGGCGGCAGGAGGAGTCCGACCAGGAGGCATATTACAATGAGATTATCAATTCCGTGATTCGGACAGGCAGGGCAACGGAACTTGTCATTGCTTTCTGCAACCTGATCCGCAGACTTGTTGTGGATCATCTGCATGTGGTCGGCGACATTTTTGACAGGGGACCGTATCCGAATCTTGTCATGGATACGCTGATGCGGCATCATTCGGTCGATATCCAGTGGGGCAACCACGACATCTATTGGATGGGGGCGGCAGCGGGCAACCAGGCCTGCATCTGCAATGCCATCCGCATCTCCGCCAAGTATGGAAATTTGAAATTGCTTGAGGACGGTTACGGAATCAATCTGGTTCCGCTGGCGCGTTTTGCGATGAACCGTTATGATAAGGACAGCTGCGACTGTTTCAAGCTGGATTACCGGGAGGATGAGTACGATATCAGGGACACCCTCCTCGATGAAAAAATGCATAAAGCGATTGCCATCATTCAGTTCAAGCTAGAGGGACAGATGATAAAAAAGCATCCGGAATATCAGATGGATGAGCGTCTTCTCTTGGATAAGATTGACATCGAAAAAGGGACCGTCACCATCGAGGGCAAGACCTATCCGCTGAAAGATAAGGTGTTCCCTACGATTGACTGGGACGACCCGTACCGCCTGGCGCCGGAGGAGGAGGAGGTCATGGAGCGTCTGACCATGGCATTCATCAACTGCGAGAAACTGCAGCGCCATGTGCGTTTCCTCTATACGCAGGGAAGTCTTTACAAGGTGTACAACGGCAATCTGCTCTACCACGGCTGTGTGCCGATGAACGAGGATGGTACATTTACAAAAGTAAATATATATGGAAGAGAGTATGCCGGAAAGGCGTTGTATGATGTGCTGGAGAGTTATGCCAGAAAAGGGTACTATGCCATCGATCCGGAGGAGAAAAAGAAGGGACAGGATATTTTGTGGTTTATCTGGGAAAACCAGAATTCACCGGTTTTTGGAAAGGCGAAGATGACGACGTTCGAGCGCTATTTTGTCGCGGACAAGTCCACGCACGAGGAACCCAAAAATCCATATTATGAACTGTTAGAGAACGAGGATGTGGTCAATCATATTTTAGAGGAGTTCGGGCTCGATGTCTCCGAGGCACATATCATCAATGGGCACATTCCAATCGAGGCAAAGCGCGGGGAGTCGCCGATTAAGTGCAACGGCAAACTGCTAATCATTGATGGAGGTTTCTCTAAGGCTTACCAGCCGAAGACGGGAATTGCTGGTTATACGCTCATCTACAATTCCTACGGTCTCGTGCTCGCTGCACACGAGCCGTTCGAGTCAGTGGAAAAGGCGATTCAGGACGGAAGTGATATCGTATCCCACACAATCATCGTGGAGCATGTCGTGAAGCGCAAAACGGTCGCGGACACGGACATTGGAAAGAGCATGCAGTCGATGGTGGGAGATCTCGAGATTCTGCTGCACGCATATCGGGAGGGCGTGATTGCGGAGATGGCGTAACTGTTGCAGGGGCGTCCTTTTGAAGGGCGCGGGACGAACCGCTGCGGTTGCCACTTGAAAGAGAGTTTGGCAATTGAAAGAAGGTTTGTCGCGGAAAGAGCGGTTGTCAGGTTGACAACTGCTCTTTCGAGTGTTATATTATGCACATACATGTTTTTTCATAAAATGAATTAAGTTAGATAGAGGTTGCGTGATTCAAGAGTAACTTGCCGGATGTGGCGGACACAGAGGATGGTGAGAGAAAGGGGAGAACGCCGAAAGGGAATGGAGCCGCAGACATTTTCTTGGGCATAAAGTTAAGAGCTTTATGACTGTCATCTTTTCTTCGGAAACAGATGGGGCGCTATCAAATTCAAAAAAATAATTCGCAAAGGATTATCGCTTTGTATTTGAATATCAGCCGGCTCATCGAGCCGGCTTTTTGTAAATGGACTCTATTGACTTATCCATGTTTTGATAAGGAGGATTAATTATGGCAATTTTTAAAGGTGCCGGTGTTGCGATTGTGACGCCAATGAAGAACAATGAGGATGTGAATTATGACAAGCTAGAGGAGCTGATTGAGTATCAGATTGCGGAGGGAACCGACTGTATTATCATTGCGGGAACCACGGGGGAGAGCTCCACACTGACGATGGAGGAGCACAAGGATGTCATCGAAGCTGCAGTGAGATTTACCAGACACCGCGTTCCGGTCGTGGCAGGAACCGGTTCAAACTGTACCAGAACGGCAATCCAGCTCTCAAAAGAGGCGGAGGAAGCCGGTGTCGACGGCCTTCTAATCGTCACACCTTACTACAACAAAGCGACACAGACCGGACTGATTTCCCACTATACTCAGATTGCAGAGTCCACTAGGCTCCCGATCATCATGTACAATGTGCCGGGCAGAACGGGCTGCAACCTGCTGCCGGAGACAGTGGCGGCTTTGTACAGGGACGTGGAAAACATTGTGGGGCTTAAAGAGGCGACCGGGAATGTGGCGCAGGCTTCTAAGACCATGTATCTGACAGACGGAAAATTAGACCTTTACTCCGGCGAGGACGGACTTGTCGTACCGCTTTTGGCAATCGGAGGAATCGGAGTCATCTCTGTATGGTCGAATATTGCACCGAAAAACGTGCATGATATGTGTATGAGTTACCTGAACGGCGATACGGCAACGGCCATGAAGTTACAGCGTGAGGCACTGCCTTTAGTCGACGCACTTTTCTCAGAGGTCAATCCGATTCCGGTGAAAAAAGCGTTGAACTTAATGGGCATGGAAGTGGGGCCGGTCCGTTCTCCGCTGACGGAAATGTCTGAGGAGAATGCGGCAAAAATGTTGAAAATCATGAGAGAATACGGACTGAAATGTTAGGAAGCGGACGAGGCGGTGCCTGGTCGGGAACAAATAGAAAAGAGGAAGATAAAATGACAAGAGTGATTATGCATGGCTGCAATGGAAAGATGGGACAGGTCATCACAGGAATCTGCAAGGAGGATCCGATGGTGGAAATCGTAGCCGGCGTGGATGTATATGACGGAATCAAGAATGATTATCCGGTTTTTTCAAACATCTCGCTCTGCAATGTGGAGGCGGATGTCATTATTGATTTTTCCAATGCGAAGGCAGTGGACGATCTGTTAGTCTACAGCGAGGAGAAGCAGGTGCCGGTCGTGCTTTGCACCACGGGGCTCTCCGGGGAGCAGCTCGCAAAAGTGGAGGAGACATCAAGAAAAGTAGCTGTCCTAAAATCGGCGAACATGTCTCTTGGCATCAATACGCTGATGGAGCTTTTGAAAAAAGCAACTGCCGTATTTGCACCGGCGGGCTTTGATATCGAAATCGTGGAGAAACATCACAACCAGAAGTTGGATGCCCCGAGCGGAACTGCAATTGCACTTGCGGATTCCATCAATGAGGCGCTCGAGGAAAAGTACGAATACAAATACGACCGTAGTCAGGAACGCAAGAAGCGCGAGAAGAAGGAAATCGGAATCTCAGCCGTGCGCGGCGGCAATATTGTCGGAGAACACGAGGTATTTTTTGCGGGGATGGACGAAGTCATCGAGTTCAAGCATACCGCTTACTCCAAAGGCGTTTTTGCCAAGGGTGCCGTGGAGGCTGCAAAATTCTTAAAAGGAAAGAAGCCGGGACATTACGAGATGAGCGATGTCATTGCGGCAGGATTATAAAAAAGGTGGAGCTGACGGGGCGTCGGCTCCGTTTTTTCTAAAAGGGAAAGGAAAAATTATGTTTGTAGGAAATCATTTATCCGCCTCAAAAGGATACGAGGCGATGGGAAAGATGGCGTTGAAATTAGGCGCTGATACGTTCGCTTTTTTTACCAGAAATCCGCGAGGTGGAAAAGCCAAGGAAATCAACCCGAAGGATGTGGAAAAGTATCTTGCGCTTGCAAAGGAGCACGGTTTCGGCAAGCTGGTGGCGCATGCGCCGTACACGATGAATCTGTGTGCCGCGAAGGAGGATATCCGCAGCTTTTCGAGGGAGATGATTGCAGATGATTTAAAAAGAATGGAGTACACGCCGGGCAACTATTACAATTTCCACCCGGGTTCCCACGTCGGGCAGGGAGCCGAGGCGGGAATCCGGATGATTGCAGAGGTGTTAAATGAGGTGCTGACACCGGAGCAGTCCACGACCGTCCTTTTGGAGACGATGGCAGGCAAGGGCACGGAGGTCGGGCGAAGCTTTGAAGAACTCAGGGCAATCCTTGACCTCGTGGAATTGAAAGAAAAGGTGGGCGTGTGTTTTGACACCTGCCATGTCTGGGATGGCGGTTACGATATCGTGAATCATTTGGATGAAGTGCTCGAGGAATTTGACCGCATCATCGGTCTGGATAAATTGTGTGCGGTGCATTTCAATGACAGCATGAATGACTGCGGCAGCCACAAGGATCGCCATGCGAGAATCGGCGAGGGAAAAATCGGAGTCGACGCCATGCGCCGTATCGCAACACATCCTCTCCTCGCTGACCGTCCGTTCATCCTAGAGACACCGAACGACGATGAGGGCTATGCACGCGAAATCGCCCTGATTCGCAGCTGGCTCTAGCCTGCCGGGGACGCACCCTTTTGTTCAATGGGGACGCACCCTTTTGTCCAATGGGGACGCACCCTTTTGTTCAATGGGGA
>CAZBUW010000115.1:0-8106 GCA_964495195.1 uncultured Roseburia sp. | reverse complement strand
CTTTGATGTAGTTCGTCAATTCTGCGTCCATGTAGTAGTAACCTGTGGATTCCGGATAAAAACCGAATCTGTCGTGGAATTTTTCAAACACGTCGTTGACAATGGCTTTCTTGTCCTCCATGGAGAACATCCAGATACAGAAATCCTTCGTCTTATATTTCTCGCGGAACTCTTCACATGGAAGACCGAGCAGCGACAGTGCAATCTCATCCCCGTACACCTCGTGGTCGTGTTTTGCAATCTCCACTGCCTCATCGTTAAAAAGAGAGGCATATGTCATCTGGATTGTGACTTTCAATCCATTCTCATGCGCTAATCTCTGCTGTGTCTTAAAGATATCTAACGACTCTGTGAGAAGAGCCTTGTCTCCGATATCCTCCTCCTTTCCCTGTCCTGTCACGGTTGCAGAATACTCTGGCACCATTTCCGGACGGTGGATCAGATTCAATACAAATTTGTCCATTTTTTCCTCCATTCAGCCGCCTGGGCGGCTATTGCTATTACTTATATATTTATTGCTAAAAAATATGTTGTTAACCCTTTACGGCTCCGCTTGTGATTCCCTCTACATAGAACTTCTGCATGATGACAAACAGAATGGAAATCGGGATTGCCACGATAACACCGCCCGCACAGAATACGGAGAAATAATCACCGATCAGGGAGCGCTGCAGCAGATTGAAAAGTCCGATTGCGACCGTCCAGTCCTGCGGGTCTTTCGATGTGATAATCAGTTTTGCCAGCACGAAGTCCATCCACGGATTGAGGAAGGAATTGATGACGGTATATACAATCATCGGTTTCGAGAGCGGAATGATGATCCTTGTAAAAATCGTTGCCTCGTTCGCTCCCTCGAGTCTTGCCGATTCACGCATAGATGCCGGAACCGTGTCAAAGAATCCCTTCAGAATCAAAAATCCCAGACCGGAACTTGCGGAGTAGACGATAATAAGTCCAATCAGGCTGTTCGTCAGTCCAAATGTCTTCAATACGAAATAAACCGCAATCATGGAAAGCACACCCGGGAACATTCCGAGGATGATGGAAAAACTCATCAACTGCTTTCTTCCTCTGAACCGCATACAGCTCATCGCGTAGGACACCATACACACGAACACCGTGGATATGATACAGGTAAAGACACCCACAATAAAGGAGTTCCGAAACCATGCCGGAAAGTTCGCCACATTGTCCGGTCTTGTAAACAACTGCACATAATTGTCCACCGACCAGCTCTCCGGGAAAAATCTGGAGGTGTTGATTCCTTTGTAAGAGCTTAGGGATGTCACCAAAAGCCAGAGAATCGGCAGCAGCCAGAAAGCTGCCAACAATGTCAAAACTACATGTCTCAATACGGATTTTACTCTCTTTTTCATCACTGGAATTCCTCCTCTCTGTCACCCTTAATCATGTTAGAAAATGCAATCAGTGATAACGCTGCACAAATGAGGAATACCATGATACCGATGACGGATGCCATCTTGTAGTTCGACTGATCGCTCGTCAATGTAAAGAGCCAGGTCACCAACAGGTCGACCTCCTTCGCATTGGAATTTGCCAGCGACATGTTCGTTGTGGTATATGTATTCGTCAACAGATAGATCACGTTAAAGTTATTGATGTTTGCAATGAACTGTGTAATCAGGCTTGGGCCTGTGACAAACAGCATATACGGCATTGTGATCTTGCGGAAAATCTGCATCTCTGTCGCCCCGTCAATCTTAGCACTCTCAATCTGGTCTCCCGGAATATTCAAAAGAACTCCCGTTGCAATCAGCATCTGGTACGGAACTCCGACCCAGATATTTACAAGAATGATCATGACATGTGCCCAGCCCGGCTTCGACAGGAACGGGATAAAGCTCAATCCCTCGCTGACAAGCCCGATATTCTGTAAGAACCCGGTCAGTCCGATCTTATTGCAAAACGTATTGACAATACCGTAATCTCCAAACATCTTGCTGATCAAAAGCAATGTTACGAACTGCGGAATCGCAATCGTCACCATGAAGAGTGTTCTCCAGAGTTTCGGCCATTTCGTGCGCTTGTCGTTGATGAACTTTGCAAGAAGAATTCCGCCGATATAAGTCGTGAATGTTGCAAAGAACGCCCAGATCAACGTCCACGCCAGCACTCTGACAAAAGCATAGCCGAATGTGATCGTCGAAGTGCTCGTAAACAGAGTCTTAAAGTTCTCCAGACCGACCCATGTGAACAGTTTTGTCGGCGGCTGATGTGCCTCGTCATAGTTCGTAAACGCCACAAGAATCATGAACAGCAGCGGCACCACCGTGAACACCAAAACACCAAGTCCCGGGAACGCCAACAGCGTAATATGGAACTTCTTATCCAAAAGATCGCGCATATCCTCACGGAAATTATTGACGTGCTCCCCGTTCTCCTTCGAAAGCTGCGCTCTGTAATTCGCTTTCATGTTGCCGATGTATAATAATATAAATGCTGCGATAATCACGAACCCCAGCATGGATAGGAGCAGGATCAAAAGTGAGTTATCGTAATCATTTGTTGTCTTTGTCAATGTCTTAAAATCAATAATCTCTTCCCGTTCTACCGTTCCGAGCGTATTCAGTTTTTGTAAGTATGGCCACGAAAATCCGCCAATCAGCCAGATTGCAGCCACCTCTATGAGCGTCACAAGAATTCCCTTTGTGACCTGTCCTCTCGCAATGTATCCGACTCCCATGACAATCAGGGAAAGCTTCGTCCAGATATCGCCCTTTGCAACGGCGGTTCCGAAGTCGGCAAAATACTTTTTTAAACCATTAAGAAAATTTTTCATAGGAAACTCCTCTCAGAGTCAATTTTTGTTGTCAGGTAAATATCATTTCTTATAAAAACCCCACACCCCGGGAGGTGCATCGCGCCTCCCATGAATGCGGGGTAGTATTTCTTCAGATATGGTTCACTCTGAAAAACTACTGTGTAATACCTTCTACCGCTGTGTCAAGCAATGCCTGAACATCATCAGCGCCTTCTACAAGGCTTGCTCCGAGAGCCTTTGCCGGATCCCAATATGCATCGCCTACAATCTGAAGATCTGCGTATGCAGACTGCTCAGATAATGCTGCCAATGCCGGGGAATCGATTCCCTCTGCTGCAACCATGTTGGAAGGACCCTCACCTGTTGCCTCTGCGATCATCGCCTGACTTGCCTCATTTGTAACATACTCAGCAAATATCATAGACCAGAACAGGTTTGACTCGCTCGCTTTGTTATTCGCAGAAAGCGGGTTGACACCTACCAGTTTGTATCCTGCGTAAGAGCCCATCTGAACCTGTTTTCCGTCTACTGTAAAGGTAGGAAGTTTTGCTGCTGCATAGCCTGTTCCGTAAGCTTCCTCCACTGTTGTGGAATCCCATGTACCACTTACATACGCTGCTAAAGTTCCCTCTTTAACTGCTGTCATCGCATCCTCGTCCGCCATGGAAACAAATGCAGGGTTGGATGTGATTGCCTCAATACCCTCAGCGACCTGTGCTCCGGTCGGTGTTGTATCTGTCGCATTCCAGTTACAGGTGTTTGTTCCGTCTTCGTTCTTTGTCATCTCAAGACCTGCGCCTGCAAAGAAACTGTAGATGTACCATCCGTCTGCAACGTTCATACCAACTTTAACGTCCGCTGCCTCCGCCTGCTCTAAGATTGCATCCCAGGAGCTTGCGTCGGTGATGATATCAGAATTGTAATATAAGAAGTATCCGTTAGATGCTGTCATCGGATATGCATATACGGAACCTCCATTGGAAGCTGCTGCAACAGATCCCTCTGAGCTTGCCGCTGCAACATCGTAGGTGAATGTCGTATCAACGGACTGCAATGCACCTGCCGTCACCAGATCGGCGAGCTGATCATCCGCGAATACATAGACATCGGCTGCCGCCTCAACGTCCTTTGTCACCTCATCCTTCGCATCTGCCTCGGAGCAGGAACCTACTGTAATATTAAAATCAACATCCGGATATTCCGCCTTAAAGTTCTCAACAATCTGTTTCATAACATTCTGATAAGCATCTGTCTCGGAGCACCAGAATGTAATATTGACAGTTCCCTCTGTCATCGCTATCAGATTCGCAACCAGATCTTCTGTCGCTGAACTGTCTTCTTCTGCGGTAGTGTCATTCTGAGCTTCTGTCGCAGGCTCGTCTGCTGCCGGCTCGTCTGTCTTTTTGTCCGCGTCGCTACTGCCGCATCCTGCAACCATTGTTGCAATCATGCTTGCACACAACAGTGCACTAATTACTTTCTTTTTCATCTTAAAAATCCTCCCTATCTAATGAATTCTTTTCCAGAAGCCATAGCCAATTGTGCATATTGCGCAATCGGTTGTTCTGTTCTTTTAGTATATTACTTGTTGCTTTCCGTGTCAATGTACATGATTTATAATAAATTCGACCATTTTTTAGCAAAAATGCACAAGCTGATTCATTGACATTTTCTGGAAAATTTCTGGTTTTTCTATTTGTGCAACCGTTAAACCGCCTTGGCAATTGCCGCCGCACACATAGCAAAGCGGAGACTTTGCACGGTTTGCGCGCCAGATGCGACCGCGCAGCGGTATCTTCCATACGCGTCTGCACGCATCCCGTCCGGCCGGGCTTTTTGTGATATAGGAAATCCCTATGGATTTCCTATATCACAAAAAAGGACACACCTCATCATTCTGTGCGTCCTTTTTTCTGTATGTTATTTTGTCGATTCTTTCAGCACCACCTCATACGGAAGCAGAATGCGTTCTTTCACTTCCAGCCCTTCAATCAGGTCGAGGAGCGTTCTGCACGCAACCATCCCAAGCTCTTTTGCATCGAAACTGAGCGACGTGATGGACGGCACACTGTTCTCTAAGATTGTACTGTTGTAAAAAGATGCCAGTCTGACATCCTGCGGCACTTTTACCTTCTGCTCCCGCAGCATTTTTAACACTCGGCTGCAAATTGCGTCATCCATACACAAAATACAATCCACCTTCTTCTCGAGCGCCTCACTGACCGCCTTATCCACCAGAATGTGGTTATCCTGGTTCAGGTACAGGAGGCTCTCATCCACTTCCTCCCCCATTTTCGCATAGGCTTCGCGGAATCCCCGCAGACGGCTCTGCGTCACCACATGCGCCTCATCTCCGCCAATCAGCGCTATCTTTCTCAGATTCTTCATCAAAATAATTGAGGTCAGTTCCTTGCAGGCACTCTTGTGGTTGTGGTCAATCTGGATAACGTTCTGATAAGTACTGCTTCCGATGGTCACAAACGGCACATTCTTCCTCTGCAAAAACTCAATCTGTGCATCCTCCACGAAGGTTCTCATCAGTACGACCCCATCCACCTTACGATTCTCCACAATGCGTTCTAACGAGGAGATATCGCTCGGCTGGCAGATGGAAAGCAGCAAATCGTATTCCATACTCCCCGCAATCTCCTGTATGCCGAACAGACATGCCTGAAAGAAAGTCAAATCTACAACATCGTATTCCCCCGGCATCACCACACAGAGATTGTACGTTTTAGACTGGGCAAGCCCCTTCGCGATGACATTCGGTTTATAATTATGTTCTTCTATATATGTAAGCACGCGGGTCTTTGTCTCTTTACCAATCCTTCCCTTGCCGGAAATCGCCCTTGATACGGTGGTCTTCGACACCCCCAATGCCTCAGCAACATCGGCAATCGTAATATTTTTTTCTTTTTGTTCCATCTCTTCCCTCCACTTTGCGCATATGTTGCGCAACTGTCTTTATTATTCACCTTTTCCCTCAAAAAATCAATATTTTTCGGATGTTTTCTGCAACTTTGTGAATTATTACCAAGTGCGTATCTCACCTTTTTCCTCCCCAATTTCTCCTTTTCAGCGCAATCGTTTGCGCACTCTTGGGACGATAAGCGCAGGATTATAACTTTCATCTGTGCCACAGACGCATCCCGCCCGGCTGGGCTTTTTGTGATATAGGAAATCCATAGGAAAATTTCCTATATCATAAAAAGACTCTCCCCAGGGTGCTTACCCCGGGGAGAGTCTCCTCTCTTACCGTGTTCCATACTGTTTTTTATTAGCTGTTCGTCTGTGTTTTCAATTGTTCAAGCGCACTTTCTGCCGCCGTCAGTTCACTGTAATTGTAAACATAATTTCTGGCTGTTTCAGACAGTCCATTATAGAGTCCTCGCGCCTGGCTGATGGCCGCCTCACTCTCTAGCGTCACCGGCTGCCCGATCGCAGCAATCGCATCGATGACCGGCTGCGCCTGGCTCTTCGCAAGTTCTGCTGCCGCTGCATCTGCCGCCGCCTGAGCCTGTGCCGCCGCATCCGCCTGAAGCTGTGCATACACTGCCTCCGCCGCTGTCAGGGTATCGTAGTTTTTCACATATTTCTTTGCCTCTTCTGTCAGCGCATCGTACTGTCCTCTCGCAGAAGAGATAGCGCCCGCACTGTCTAAGGTCACCGACCCGATTGCAGCAATCGCCGTATCCACCGCATAGGCGGCATCCTGCGCGATTCCCTTCGCACTCTCGGTTCCCGGAAGTTCATAAACTAACACCGGATAATTTGCGGCGACATTTGCAAAAATCGTCTTTGCAGCACTGTATGGAAGATTCACACATCCGTGTGATCCGTCCCTCTTGTAGATAGAGCCGCCAAAGTCTCCTCTCCACGTCGCATCGTGCATGCCGACATTTCCGGCGAACGGCATCCAGAAATTAACAGGTGTCGTGTAAGTCGCCCCTCTTAAGGTCGCATCCTTCTGTGTGTAGGTTATTCCGTACGCTCCGGTCGGCGTTCCATTTCCCTTAGCGAGGTTTCCCGATACAAAATCCGTCTCAAGCACAAGCTGTCCGTTTTTATATAGGAAAAGATGCTGCGCTGTCAGATTGATCTCCACATAGGAATCACCGTAATCGTTTTCACTGTGGCTGTTCGCTTTCTGGGAATAGACAATTTCCCTTGTGACATCTTTTCCTGCTTTCATATCTGCAAGAATCTGCTCTGCTTCGCCTTCCTCATCGACTTTCCAGCCGTAAGTACTCCTTGAGATTGTGACAGGTACCTGATAGGAAGTGTTGAGCGTTTTCGCTTTATAGCAGGTATTGTAAGACTTCGAAAGCCCTGACACATACTCCTTCACCGCTTCCTCATCCACCGACACTTCCATCTTGTCGCTGATGGAAAGCCACTGGCTCGTGGTGGTTCCGTCTAACACTTCCGTCTCGTCGCCCACTTCGTATGTAATCGTCACTCCGGCATAGTCGTTGAGTTCTTTGACCAGTTTCCGGAAATCTTCATCGTCCTCGTTGAGCGCAGGCTCTTCATAACATCCGGACTCCTCCAGGTTTATCGTCGGCTCCAGATTCAACAGGGCTTCTTTTACCGACTGCATCATCGCCTCCTCAACAATCACGGTTCCCGGTTCCGAAGGAATCACCTGATAGCCTTCCTTTTTCGTGTAATCTGACACCGATGCATTCACCGGTTCCTTCTGATTCTTTTTCTGCATACACGCAAGTTCACTCACCTGCTCCTCCAATGTATCTTCATCAAAAGTAATCATCGTCTCCAGCACAAATGACTGCTTCCGAAACAGCGCCG
The DNA here is from genome assembly GCA_964495195.1 of uncultured Roseburia sp. GTDB lineage: Bacteria > Bacillota > Clostridia > Lachnospirales > Lachnospiraceae > Roseburia. Next base: position 515 of record CAZBUW010000115.1, on the reverse strand, counting down.
CCGGCCAGGAAAATGCATTCTGTTCCTTTAAGAGCTGCTCTAACTCGCCCTCAAACTCGCTCTCAAGGGCAATCGCCTCACCGCTGATGACCTCAGTCCTATCCTCCCGCTCCTCAATGGTAAGTGTATACCCTTTTACTTCATTTTTTACAAGGCTCTCTACTTTTTCGACACTTTTTCCTCCCGACGGTATCCCGTTGATTGTAACTCCAAATTTAAAATGGCTCTGAAAGAAAACTGTCATTCCAATGTAAATCAATACGAGCACAAGTACTGCAGCAATTGCAATCCAAAACCATTTCCGCTGGTAAAACGGTCGTTTTACCGCAACGCTTTCCGTGCTTTTTTCATTTCTTTTCATCATGTTAAATAGTCCTTTCTTCATCTCTGCAGTCTCTAAATCTGCAAAAAAGTCCATCCTTTATTATACGTTTTCCAAAGCCAATGTCAACAGATTGCACAATAGGGTTGTTTCACGAAGGCCTATCAGTTAATGTTTTGATCTTGTGGCTCAC
>CAZBUW010000114.1:0-8153 GCA_964495195.1 uncultured Roseburia sp. | reverse complement strand
TTGGCAGTTGACGCAAACGGCACAAATTCGCCATCCATGGCTCAGTTGTGCCTTCAGCAGACATCGTGTCTGCTGATTGCTGGTGTAATACAAAGATATTAAGAGATTCTAATTCATTTCCCAATCTCGCAAAACAGTATCTCTTTTTGTGCTATATAGCGAAATTATGTAAATCTGCCAAAGGGTGCGTCCCCAATGAACAAAAGGGTGCGTCCCCAATGGACAAAAGGGTGCGTCCCCAATGAACAAAAGGGTGCGTCCCCGGCGTTACAACAGCTGGATGCCGTTCTTTTCGCACTCCGCGGTGACATCTTCCGGCCAGAGGGAAGACTGCACTTCCCCGATGTGTGCTTTTCTTAAAAAGAACATACAGATGCGGGACTGACCGATTCCACCGCCGATTGTGTAAGGGAGTTCCTCCCTAATAATCGCTTTCTGGAAAGGAAGTTCGGCACGTTCCGGGCAGCCGGCCTTTTCCAACTGGGACAGAAGTGCTTTCTTGTCGACACGGATTCCCATGGAGGTGAGTTCCAAAGCAATGTCCAAAACAGGGTAGTAGACTAAGATATCCGCATTCAGCTCCCAATCGTCGTAGTCAGGTGCGCGCCCATCGTGCGGCTTGCCGGAGTCCAATTTGTCGCCGATTTTTAGGAGGCAGACAGCACCCTTTGCCTTGGTGATATAGTACTCGCGCTCCTTTGGCGTGTTGTCCGGAAACATATCCTCGAGTTCCTGCGTGGTGATAAAAAAGATGTCATGAGGAAGAATCTCCTCGATGTAATCGTACTGAATCGCCATGTACTTCTCCGTCTTGCGAAGACATTTGTAGACAATGTTGACGGTCTCCTTGAGGGTATCAAGCGTGCGCTCTTCTTTTTTGATGATTTTTTCCCAATCCCACTGGTCCACAAAAATGGAGTGGATGTTGTCGGTATCCTCATCTCTGCGGATGGCATTCATATCGGTATAGATGCCCTCTCCGTAGGTAAAACCGTATTTTTTCAAGGCATAGCGCTTCCATTTGGCGAGGGAGTGCACAATCTCCGCCTCTCTGGCATCCTGCTCCTTGATGTCGAAAGACACCGGGCGTTCCACGCCGTTTAAGTTGTCGTTGAGTCCTGAGGAAGGATCGACAAAAAGCGGCGCTGAGACGCGGGATAAGTTCAGACGCAGCGCTAAAAGATTCTGAAAGAAATCTTTGACGGTCTTGATTGCAATCTGTGTATCGTGTAAATTCAATTCGGAATGATAATTTTTTGGAATATGTAAGTTATCCATAAATTAGGGGTTCTCCTCTCTGGGTTCTAGACGGTCATTGCGACCTAAATTATTATAGCACACCATATTCCATTTTCAAGAAAAGATGTCATTTTTTTCACTAAAAATACGTGTATACAATCAGAGAGGAAGAGTGGTGAAAAACAGGTCATGATTTTGATATTTTTGTAGTTATTTTGATTTAAAATGAGGGAGGAGAGAGATAGAATAGGGATAAAATAGCAAAATTGGGAAGGTGTACTTATATGGAGAGGATAAAATTCGAGAAAGAGGGAGAGGTCTTTCGGATTGAGAGACCAGATCATTATAATTATCTGTATTTTCCGACGGCGGGCGAGAAAGGACTAAAATCAAGTCTGACACCGAATCTGGGCGGGGACTGCAAGCTGGATCAGAACCGGTTTGCACTGATGCCGGTGAGTGCGGAAGACTTACATAACAGCCGTATGACAAGAAATTTCTGGTGTGAGACAGACGGCGGTGAGGTGTGGTCGATGACGGGGGTGAGCGCACAGGCAGCGCTCGATAAAAATACGGAGTACGAGGATGAGAGCTATCTGGAAGCGGGATATATGTGGCAAAAAATCGTCCGCGAATCCAAGCGGTTCGGATTGAGGGCTGAGATGACTACTTTTGTCGTTCATGATGAGAACATCGAACTGACACAGGTCACAGTCAGCAACCAGACGCAGGCGGTAAAGCGTATCACGGTGACAGGAGCAATCCCAATCTATGGACGGAGTGCGGAGAATCTGCGCGACCACCGCCATGTGACATCATTGCTCCACCATATCTGGACGGCGGAGAACGGTGTTTTTGTCAGGCCGAGACTTTCTTTTGACGAGCGCGGACATCAGAAGAATGAGACGGTCTATTATGTGTTGGGCTCTACCGGGGAGGGGGAGCTCCCGGAGTGCTTTTTTGCAGACGCGGAGGAGTATATCGGAGAGGGGGGAACTTTTGAGACACCGCTTGCCGTGTACCGTCATTTAGACGGCCACAAAGCGGGAGAGACATGGGAAGGAAGAGAAGCAGTCGGCGGAATCCGTTTTGCAGAAAAAGTGTTAGAGCCGGGGCAGACCGCTTCGTATCTCTTTCTGCTGGGAGTATCAGACAATAAGGAGGAGAGAGAGAGAAGCGCAGAAAAATGCCGGACCTCGGAGCAGTTTGAGAAACTGTTGGAGGAGACGAAGCAGTACTGGAAGAAAAAGGTCAATGTATCGTTCCACAGTGGGGATGAGAGAGCAGATGCCTACTTAAGATGGATCAGTTTCCAGCCGTTCCTCCGCAGAATCTACGGATGTTCCTTCCTGCCGCACCACGATTATGGAAAAGGCGGAAGAGGCTGGAGAGACTTGTGGCAGGATTGTCTTGCGCTTCTTGTCATGGACCCGCAGGGAGTTCGCCAGATGATTCTTGACAACTATGCCGGGGTCAGGATGGACGGCACCAATGCGACCATCATCGGGGAGCGTCAGGGAGAGTTTAAGGCGGACCGCAACAACATTGCGAGAGTGTGGATGGACCACGGATTCTGGCCTTATCTGACCACAAAATTATATATGGATCAGACCGGAGATGTGTCGATTTTAGCGGAGGAGGCTGTCTATTTTAAGGACGGGCAGATTGTGCGCGGAACGGCGTCGGATGAGAGCTGGTCAAAAGAGGACGGAACCGTGTTAAAATGCGCGGACGGAAGTTTTTACAAGGGAAGTGTTCTCGAACACATTTTAGTGCAGCAGCTCGGCGCCTTTTTCGATGTCGGTGAACACAATGTGCTTCGTCTTCGCGGGGCGGATTGGAACGATGCGATCGACATGGCGGCAGAGCGCGGTGAAAGCGTGGCATTCAGCTGCTCCTACGCCTACAATCTGCGGGAATTGGCAGAGGCATTGAGGAAGTATCAGGCGCAGACAAAAGAGAGCGACGTGCTCCTTGCGGAGGAACTGGGAATCCTGTTTGGACAGAGCGAGGAACAGCTAGGGCAGATTGCAGTTAAAAGGAAGATTTTAGAGACTTACGGAAGAACGTGCGCGAGCCGTGTGAGCGGAAAAAAAATTGCCTTTTCTATCGAGAAGCTCGCCGAGGATCTTTTGAGAAAAGCGGGCTGGTTGTCAGAGCACATCAGAAAGAATGAGTGGGTGACAGACGGAGAAGGATTCGGCTGGTTCAACGGCTATTACGACAACAGCGGAAGGCAAGTGGAGGGCGTGCAGGATGGAACTGTCCGCATGATGCTCACGAGCCAGGTGTTTGCTGTGATGGGCGGAATTGCCACAGACGAGCAGGTTGCACAGATTGCGAAGAGCGCGCGCCGCTATCTGTATGCAAAAGAGGCGGGCGGCTACCGTTTGAACACGGACTTTAAAGAGGAAAAATACGACATGGGAAGAATGTTCGGATTTGCCTACGGAGAAAAAGAGAACGGTGCAGTCTTTTCCCATATGACGGTTATGTTTGCAAATGCACTGTATCAGCGCGGATTTGTGAAGGAGGGATACTATGTAATCCATTCGCTGCTTGCAGCGGCGATGGATTTTGAACACAGCAAGATCTATCCGGGAATCCCGGAATACTTCCGCGCGGATGGGCGCGGTATGTACCACTACCTGACCGGAGCGGCGAGCTGGTTTCTGCTTACGATGCTCCGGGAGGTGTACGGAGTCGCCGGAGAATGGGGCAGCCTTGTGATTAAACCGCACCTTGTGGCAGAGCAGTTCGACGGGGACGGCGCGGCAAAGGTGCAGATGAATTTTGCCGGAAAAGAGTTTTGCATCATCTGCGAGAATCCGGGTGGATTAGACAGTGGGGAGTACCGGATTGTGCAGGCTTCCTGCGATGGAAAAGAGCTTATCGGGCAGCAGGGAGAATGTGTTGTCATAGAGCGGGAGATGCTTGCCGCTCTATCAGATGGAATGCATGAGATTAAGTTAAGATTAGGAGAGAAGTAGCGTATGGCAGTAAAAAAAGTGGATTTGGAAGAATATGCAAAGATTGCGAGAAAAGCGGCAGCGGAAAGCTGTGTACTGCTTCGCAATGAGAAGAATGCCCTGCCTTTTCGGCAGGGGGATCGTGTCGCAGTTTTCGGCACCAATGCCCACCATTACTATAAGAGCGGATTAGGTTCCGGAGGACTTGTCAACACCCGGTATGTGGTCAGCATTTTAGATGCGATGAAGGAGGAGCCGGGCATCACGGTGGATAAGGAATTGTTGCAGACCTATGAGGCGTGGATTGCGGAACATCCTTTTGACGAGGGAAACGGATGGGGAACCGTCCCGTGGTCTCAGGCGGAGATGCCGCTGACAAAGGAACTTGCGGCGCAGGCGGCAGAGCGAAATGATGTGGCGGTGGTGATGATTGGAAGAACGGCAGGCGAAGATCAGGATAATAAGGCGGAGGAAGGTAGCTATTATCTGACAGAGACAGAGCGCGAAATGGTGCGCCTCGTCTGCGAAGAATTTACAAGAGTAGTTGTAATTTTGAACACCGGAAATATCATCGATATGAGCTGGGTAAAAGAGTATCGTCCGGACGCAGTCCTCTATGTCTGGCAGGGGGGACAGGAAGGCGGAAACGGCGTGATGGATGTGCTTTCCGGAAAAGTATCCCCGTGTGGAAAACTCACGGATACAATCGCGTTCGATATAGAGAGTTATCCGTCGGGAGAGAACTTCGGCAATCAAAAGAAGAATTATTATAAGGAAGATATCTACGTCGGTTACCGCTATTTTGAGACCTGCGGAAAGGAAAAAGTGCAGTATCCGTTCGGTTACGGTCTCTCCTACACAAACTTTGAAAGCAAGGCAGCCCTTGTGGAAGTGTCTGAGGAGGAGATTGCAGTCGAAGCTGCGGTCACGAACACAGGCGAGTGCGTGGGCAAGGAAGTGGTACAGATTTATGTGGAAGCGCCGCAAGGAGCGCTTGGAAAAGCAAAGCGCGTGCTGGCAGGATATCACAAGACTAGAGCGTTAAAACCGGGCGGGACGGAGACGTTTGTCGTGCGCTGTCCGAAATCTTATTTTGCCTCCTACGATGACACCGGGGTGACGGGACACAAAGACTGCTTTGTATTAGAGGAGGGAACCTATGAAGTCTATGCCGGAGCCGATGTCCGTCAGGCGGAAAAATGCGGAAGCTTTGAGCAGGAACTTTCAGTGTTAGAGCAGTGCAGCAATGCATGCGGACCGGTGGAAAAAATGGAGCGCTGCCATGTGCAGGAAGAGGAGGGACATCTTGTCCTGACCCGCGAGGAATTGCCGGCGGAGAATCCGTCCGGCGAGGCGGCGTCCGATGGGAAGATGGTGGGCGAAGCTGAAACGGCAGAGAACCCAAGTGTCGCAGGAACACCGGTCGAAACCGCTTACACCGGAAATTGCGGCTATGTGCTGCAGGATGTCGCAGACGGAAAAATCTCCATGGATACATTTCTAGCACAGTTGTCCGAGGAGGAGTTGATGTGTCTTGCAAGAGGGGAAGGCATGTGCAGCAGGAAAGTGACACCGGGAACAGCGGGTGCCTTCGGCGGGCTCACAGAGTCCCTGCAGAATTACGGAATACCGGCAGTCTGCTGTGCGGACGGCCCTTCCGGAATCCGGATGGACTGTGGTTTTCAGGCATTTTCACTCCCAAACGGAACGGCGCTCGGCTGCACCTTCAACGATAATCTGGTGGAACAGCTCTTTGAAAAACTGGGGCAGGAGATGCGGTGGTATCAAATTGATACGATTTTGGGACCGGGAATGAATATTCACCGCCATCCGTTAAACGGAAGAAACTTTGAATATATCTCGGAGGATCCGGTGCTCACCGGAAAAATCTGCACGGCACAGATTAAGGGATTAAAAAGAGCCGGTGTGGAGGGGACGGTCAAACACTTCTGCGCGAACAATCAGGAACACAACCGCCACGAGGTGGAATCTGTCGTGTCCAAACGCGCCCTGCGGGAGATTTATCTCAAGGGATTTGAACTCGCCATACGCGAGGGAGAGGCGAAATCTGTCATGACAACCTACGGTCCGCTCAACGGAATCTGGACAGCGGGTAATTATGATTTGTGTACCAGAGTTTTGAGGGATGATTGGAAGTTCGAGGGAATTGTGATGACAGACTGGTGGGCGGAAGCCAACTGGGCGGGAGAAGAACCGCAGAAGGACAACCGCGCTGCCGTTGTGGCTGCACAGAATGATCTGTACATGTGTTGTTCGGACACACTTGCTGAAAACGAGAAGGACAATCTCAGGGAAGAATTTGAACGCGGAAGAGTAAAACGAAGTGACTTATACCGCAACGCAGGGAATATTATGAAGTTTATCCTGCAGACACCTGCATTTCTTGAGCAGGAGGCGAGGAAAAGAGAGGCGGCACCGTACGAGGAGGAGGCTGTCTGCTGTACCGTATCGCAGGGACAGATGAAGACCTACACCTTTGGAGCAGGGGAGGAGGAGCTTAAGATTACAGACTGCGGGGAATTCTTCTCCGACAGCGAAGAGTGCTGTCTCGATCTCACCTTTGCGGAGGAAGCCTCCTACGAATGCCTGATTACAATCAGTTCTGAACTCGGGGAATTGGCGCAGATTCCGATGTCAGTCTATTGGGATAATTTCTATCAGGGAACAATCTCTTTTCAGGGAAGCAACGGAAAACCGGTGCGGAAGACACAGGAGATTGGGCATATTTTTGGAGCCAATCACTATCTCAAATTAATCTGCAAAGGAAACCGTATCAGCGTGGAAGAAATCTGCATCCGCAAAAAGGAAGCCTGACAAAAGGCGCAAACAGGCAATCACCGTAGTGTTATTGCATAGAGTGATAGTATTTATCGCGATATTTCTTTGGCGTGAGACCGACGTGTTTTTCAAACGTCTGGATAAAATGACTCTGTGAGGAGAACGCTAAATAATTTGCAATCTCAATATAGCTGAGCTCAGAATACTTTAAAAGGTTCTGGGCTTTTTCTATTTTCTTGTCGCGGATATAGTCGCTGATGGATACGCCGAAGTTCTGTTTGAACAGTCTCGACAGGTAGCTCGCGGAGAGTCCGGTCATGTCCGCAAGGTCGTTGAGGGTGATGCGCTCATTAATATGACTATATATATAGTTTGCGCAGTCGAGAATCGGTTTAGAGATGACAGCACTATTCTGTAATAATTGCATCTTTCCGGTGAAATCGAGCGCCATATTGTGATGAAGTTCCGCGATAGCCTCGATGGAGGTACAGGAGTCCATTTTCAATATGTAAAAATCGCTCAGACGGTAGGCCTGCTCGAATTCTAATCCGCCGTCCACGCAGTATCGCGTAATCATGGCGACCGCGACAACAAAATGATATTTGATGTTGGTCAGCGGATTTTTGGACAGAAGCCCCATACCGTCCGGATTGGTGTAGATTTCCTGTTCACAGTTTTTGCGCACGAAGTCCATGTCACCGCGCTTTACGGCCTGATAGAAGGAGTATTCATCCGCCACAGGGCGGTGCTGGGTGCATGTTTCGCAATCGTTCAATTCCTGTTTGAGCCACTCTTTTTTTAACATAGATTTCACACCTCCACTTATTAGTAACTTTCAGGGCCACATTCGCAAAATCGCATCTTTGAGGCTTTCCTTTTGCTCATGTGTGCTTCACACCATATAAATTCTGTAAAACAGCTCTTCGCAAGCAAACTTGCACGGTCTGTTTTACAGAATTTACATGGCTCTGAATCGTTACAAATATTATGACATGATTTTTATATTTTTGCAATTGATTTAATATATTGTCGAGAGGATTGTTGCTATAATAATCCATGTAAATCAGAGATGTCTGATAAAACTATATTTGGGAGGGTTTTCAAATGAAAAAGAAAATCATTAGCGCATTACTCTGCGCAGCAGTG
>CAZBUW010000113.1:0-8440 GCA_964495195.1 uncultured Roseburia sp. | reverse complement strand
TGTGAGCCACAAGATCAAAACATTAACTGATAGGCCTTCGTGAAACAACCCTATCTAAGATATAGTCGCTATTGCAATACACGTTGATTTCTGCCATCATGTATTTAATGATGTCATATGATAAAGGTGAAAAATTTCACGAAAAATTCAGTTTTCAAAGGGTACTGTCCGATGTATAATAAAAGTGACGGAAGAAGGTGATATTTTTGAATACACCGGAGCAGATTCATCAAGAGGATTTACAGCGTTTGAAATTACTCCGATATATGGATGATCGGGGAAGATAAAGTATTGTTTGGTGACGGTTCGCATATTCTATATGTGAATGGTAAATACAGGGGCAATGATGAAGTCGGTAAGTTAATGCACGATTTTTCATGCACCGATCCCGATGATATGAATTATGAGGCACTTGCAAAAAAAGCAAGGTACTTCAAGCAAGATAGGAAAGGAGTGGCGACCATGTGTAAGATTATGGAAGATATGAGAAGTGAAGTGGCGAGGGAAGCTGAACTGAATAAAGCAAAAAAGACAGCTATTCATTTAATCAAATTAGGCAAAATGTCTTTAGAGGAAATCGGGGAAGCTACGGAGTTATCACTTGATACGGTAAAGGAATTAGAGAGACAAACAATGCAGTTGGTGTAATCAATTATATCAATCAAAAATAAATACAGCGACAGTGTCAGAGCATATAGAAACAGAAAATCTATATGCTCTTTTTTTGCGGAACCGTGCCCGCCGTATCATCATAGAACCGGATTACAAATCTTGCTCCGCCCTCCGCGCGGTTTTCAGCTTTGAGCGTGGCATTCTGTGCAGTCAGAATCATGCGTGAGAGGGCGAGTCCGATGCCGACGCTCTGCGGGGAGGCATTTTTTCCGCGGTAGAAGCGCTCAAAAAGATGCGGCAGGTCTTCCGGCGAGAAGCCCTCCCCATTGTCCTCAATCAGAAGTTCGGTGTAGAGTGCAGTCCGCTTGCAGAGAATCCGGATTGTGCCGCCCTCCGGGGTGTGCTCGGTGCAGTTTTTGAGGATGTTGGAGACAGCTTCCGTCGTCCACGATAAATCACCTACAAATGAAATTGAATCATCTGTCGAAGGGAGCAGAAGCGTCTGTCCGTGCAGTTCCATCGAGACTAAATGCGGTTCGCACGCCTGGCGCAGCAGGAGGGACACCGGGACGGACTCCTGTTTGAGGTAGGCGGTCTGCGCGTCCATTTTTGCCATCTTCAACATGCTCTCTACAAGCCAGTCGATGTGGGAGAGAAGCTGTGATAACTCCTGCAGCAGTTCCAGACGGCGAAAATCGCTGAGGTTTTTATCGCGCAGGAGCGATAAGGTCAGTTGGCTCGCCGTCAGGGGAGAGCGCAGCTGGTGTGAGATGTCCGCCATCGCGTCGGAGAGATATTTTTTATCCAAAAGCAGCGATTCCGCCTGCTCGGTCAGGCGGAGTGTCATTTTCGACAGCTCATTTTCGAGAATGGAGAGCTCCCCCTCCTTATAATTGTCAAAGGGAATCGGCGTGTTGTTGTGCAGCATGAGGTCGAGATCCTGACTCAGTTGATAGAACTTTCGGTAGCGCAGATAGCTCGTGATGAGAAAGAGCAGGAAAAAAACTGCGCATACGGCGCCGAAGAGCACCCCGCAGGCGGTGGAAACGGAGAACCCCACAGCGAGAAAAACAGCGTCGAGCGCAAGGTATAAGAAAAAAATCCGTTTGATTTCCGGGTTGCGGAAAAAGGTCGGAAAAGAAAAGTGTTCCATGGGAGAAATCCTTTCTGAAAAGTCTAATCGCCGAGCTTGTAGCCGAGTCCGCGCAGCGTCCTGATATAGACAGGGTTGGCAGGGTCGTCCTCTATTTTTTCGCGGAGCCGCTTGATGTAGACGGTTAAAGTGTTGTCGTTGACGAACTCCCCGGCGATGTCCCAGAGCTCCTCGAGAATCTGATTGCGGGAGAGAACGATTCCCCTGTTCTGGAAAAAGAACAGCAGAAGTTTGTACTCCAGGGCGGACAGATTCAGGTCAATCCCGTTTTTGCTGACTGTGGCGCGGTTCATATCGAGCACTAAACCCTGATATTTTAGCAGGGAGCTCTTTCTGCCGCAGCGTCTCAAAACGCTGTTGATGCGGGAAATCAGTTCGCGCGGGCGGAATGGTTTGGCGATGTAGTCGTCCGCCCCGAGGTCTAACCCGGTGACCACGCTGTACTCATCCCCCGATGCCGTCAAGAAGATGACGGGCAGGGAGGTGTTTGCCTTGACGGCAGCACAGACGGCAAAACCGTTTCCGTCTGCAAGCGAGATATCTAAAAGCAGAAGGTCGAAGTCTGCGGTGGTATCGAGAAGAGAGAGTGCCTCGCGCTGTCCCTTTACAGCCGTCACGCCAAAGCCCTCCCTCTGCAAAAATTCAGTTAAAGATGAGATGATGGAAGGGTCGTCCTCCACCAGTAAAATATTTGTCATAGCACGCTCCGGTTCTGATAGATCGGGCAGGTAGAAACCGCCTGATCGGAAAAATGTGTCAGTTCAAGTGTAGCATTTTAGAGAGAAGTATTCAATAAGTTCTTCTCGCCGCCATCCCTTTATGCTATACTTTGTTCAGAGAGCGAACCCGGATAAAACGGAGGAGTGCACTGGCATCTGATGACAATAAGACGAATAATGTAGTTGAAACAACGAAAGAAGATTGTGTGTAAAATTTGGAGGAGAAAATGTTTTTTAAGAAAAAGGGCAGGGAAGTATTAGAGGAAGCACCGCTGGGATATTGGGAGGAGAAGTCATATCTGCTTGCAATTCCGAAGGATAGTTCTGTCGATATGCTGGATGGAATTTTTGAGCGGGTGGCGGCAATCGAGGGATTGACGCTTATAGCAAAAAGCTATCCAGGGGAGGAACAGCCGGGGAAAATCATATTTGAGTACGGCGGTGAGGAATATGAAGCCGGCTATTTCACAGGCGGATTTCATTGGTCAGAATTGTTCGGGATGAATCAGTTCTCTTTTTCGGAGGAAGAGCTGGAGGGGCTGAAGGCGGCGGACAAGTGCCTGACGATATTTATGGAGTTTCACGAGGACTGTAAAAAATCGTTCCACATTCAGCTTAAACTTGCCGTCGCGATGGTGCCGGAGCTTTTGGCAATCATCGATGAGAGTGCGGAGAAAACAATCAGCGCCAGGTGGGCGCATATGGCGGCGGAGGCATCCGTCACGCCGGGGCCGGAGGATCTCTACCGGGTACAGGCGGTGGTGGACAAAAGCGGTGAAGTATGGCTGCACACACACGGACTCTGCCGATGCGGAATTACGGAGTTGGAAATTTTGCAGTCCGACAGGGAACATTACAACGAGCACTATCATGTACTGTCGACATTTGCAAGCAGCCTGATGGATAAGAAAGAGCCTTTCGTTCCGAGGGAGAGCAGCAAGTTTATCGGCGTTTTGGCAAACCAGCAGCCGGTCGTGGTCACCTGCGTGCCTTGGATGGAGGGAATCAAAGAATACAAGAGACTGAGGGCAGGCGGCGCGGAGGATCGAAGAGAGTCGCATAACAGCAGGACCAGTCCGATTTTTATCTATCAGAGCGAGGAAGATGAAAAAAATAGGAGGCTTGGCAAAGTTTCTGCATATAATAACCTCTGGGGAGAGAATCCGATGTTTTTCATCAGCGATGAAGAGACAGACAGAATGCGGACGTTGGCGCAGGAACGGTTCCAATTCGTCCGGGGATATGCATTGCGGGATGGAAATGAGGCAATTATCAAAATCGGACTCTTAAGGGATGACAACGAGGAGGATGAGAACGAGAGGGAGCACATCTGGTTTAAACTGATTGCATTTGAAGGGGACAAGTTCAGGGCGAGACTGACGCAGGAGCCATATGCGGTGGCATCGATGCACGAGGGGGACGAGGGAGTCTATTCGGTGGAAGATGTGACAGATTGGCTTATCTACACATCGGAGTGGACAGTGACACCCGGAACAGCATATTTATTGGTAACAGTTCAGCCATAGCCCATGGAGTGTGTGAATCATGCTTGCATGAATGAACACATGGAATGAGGCTATGAGCGGAGCGCCGGATTATGAGCAAAGTTAGCTGTGAAGCAGCGGTAAAGCACCGTAGGTGCGGCTTTGCGAATGGCGCGGGCTGAACTGTTGGATTTATTGGTGTAGTTGCCGGGTAAAAGATTGAAAAAGAGGGACGTTTGAGAGATATGCTGGAGCTTTTTTTTACATTTTTAAAAATAGGGATGTTCACATTTGGCGGCGGTTATGCCATGATTCCGTTGATTCAGAAGGAAGTCGCAGAGGAAAAAAAGTGGATTACACAGGAGGATATCCTCGAGGTTATCGCGATTGCGGAGAGCACGCCGGGACCGATTGCCATCAATGCCGCAACTTTTATCGGTTACAAGGTGCGTGGGTTCTGGGGAGCTTTTTGTGCGACGACCGGCGTGATACTTCCGTCTTTTTGTATCATAGCCGTGATTTCATTTGTCCTGAAACAATTTGAAAATCTGGAGGTTGTGCAGTATGCCTTTTGTGGAATTCGCGCCGGCGTTCTGGCATTGATTATCAAAGCGCTGGTATCTATGTATCGGCAGTGCCCAAAAAAAGCGATATCCTGCCTCATTATGGTGCTCGCCTTTGCGGCGGTGGCATTTTTTCAAATCAATGTGCTGCTTGTCATTGTAGTCTGTGCGGTGATTGGGCTTATTTCTTCCGGTTTAGCGGAGAGGAGGGAACGGATTTGATCTATCTGGAGTTGTTTTTGATCTTTATGAAAATCGGCGCTTTCACGTTTGGGGGCGGCTACGCGATGCTCCCGCTGATTCAGGAGGAGGTCGCGGCGCACGGCTGGCTGACCGGGGAGGAGCTGATCAATTTTATCGCGGTGAGCGAGAGCACACCGGGACCGTTTGCCGTAAACGTATCCACTTACGTCGGCATGGAGACCGGCGGGATTTTTGGCGCAGTCTGCGCGACACTCGGCATGACGTTTCCCTCGTTTGTGATTATTTTAATTGTGGCAAAATGCTATGAGAAGTTTCGCACCAGCAGGGCGGTCAAGGGCTGCATGTCGGGTTTGAAACCGGCGGTGATCGGGCTGATTGCAGCGGCGGTCGTCTCCACCGGAAAGACTGTTTTTTTTCCGGACGGAGTCGCAGCAAGTGTCATTGCAACAGCACCTTTCCTAAGTTCGCTGCTCATTTTTGTGCTGATGCTTGTCTTGGCATTGAAAAAAGTCCACCCGATCTTAATCATTCTGGTGTCGGGGGTGATGGGGATTGCAGCGGGGTATTTGTAAGAGAACCTGATGAAAAACAATGTTAAAAATGTATTGCAAAACGCAATACAAAAATATATAATATTGATAGGAAGAAAGGTGGTGTTCATATGGCAGCTAAAACAGCTAACGTAACAGCTCGTATTCAACCTGATATTAAAGAAAGTGCAGAAGCCATTCTTGAGAGGCTTGGAATTCCGGTTTCTGTATTTATTGATATGACTTATAGACAGGTTATTATGCATGATGGTGTGCCATTCTCTTTGGAGATACCGAATAAGCTTGCAACAAGAGATACGATATCGGATACAGAATTTGATACTATGATGTCAAGGGGACTTGCACAGGCGAAAGCAAATGAGTCAATATCTGTTGATGAAGCATTTTCCGATTTAAGAATGGAGCTTGGTAAATGATTTGGCAGAGATTTGGCAGAGTTTCCGAAGAAAAATATTGACAAATATTTCCCGTTGTGATAGTCTGCCATTAGATTAAATTTTGAAAGAAAGCGAGGTCATGATGATGAATAGAAACAGAGAGATTGCAAAAATGGAATATAGTGTGAAGACCTCGGTTATTTTTTAAAAGAATTTCTATCAATCAGATTCTTACGAACCGTGGCTTATTTTGCTACGGTTTTTTTATATAGGAAATTCCTATGGATTTCCTGTATCACAGAAGACCCAGCCAGGCAGGATGCGCGTCTTTCTATAGAATTTCACGGCTCTTTTTAGGGCAGAATCCGGGTTTAGACACTGTATTCATCAGGAAAAAAGAAACAAAAAAACAAAGAATACAGAATGGAGAAATCAAATTGAATCAGATTATTATCAGAAAAGAAAAACAGGAAGACTATAAGAAGACAGAGCACATGACACTCAGGGCATTTTGGAATATTCACGGGCCGGGGTGCGATGAACATCTGCTTGTACACAAACTGCGCGATGCGAAAGAGTACCGGCCGGAACTCAGCCGTGTGGCGGAGCTAAACGGTGAGATTGTGGGCGCAATCATGTATTCGACTGCAAAGGTAGTTGATGGAGATAAGGTACATGAGGTGCTCACATTCGGGCCACTTTGCGTGGAACCGACATTGTTTGGCCGGGGAATCGGCAAAAAACTGCTGGAGGAGACGACAGAGCTGGCGAGGGGGCAGGGCTATGCCGGAATTGTTATTTTCGGGGAGCCCGACTATTATCCGAAACACGGCTTTGTCACCTGCGATCACTTTGGAATTACAGATGCAAACGGCAACAATTTTGACGCCTTTATGGCGCTGCCGCTGAATGAGAAATTTGCCGGTATCCACGGGAAGTTTTACGAGGCAGAAGTGTTTGAGGAATGTGGAAATGAGGAGGAACTCGACGCATTTACAAGGGGATTTCCATATTACAAACCGCTTACACTTTCCTGCCAGTGGCTGCACAAGGAGAGACTTGGAAGAATCTGCGAGATTCAAAAAAATTCATATACGATTCAATTTTTTGAAAAGAAACTGCCTGCAAAGCTCAAAGGAAGTTTTTACAAAAAAGGAAGAGCCGAATTTCCGGTCGTAGGAGATTATGTGACATTCCAATATAATCCAACCGGCGAGTCCATCATTTTATCTGTGTGTGAGAGAAAAAGTTTTCTCAAACGGCCGGATCAGGCGAAGACGGCAGTGGACCAGCATATGGCTGCGAATGTCGATTACGTGTTTATCGTCAGCTCTTTAAATAATGACTACAGTTATAATCGAATTGCAAGATATGTGAGTGTGGCTTTAAATGGAAATGCCACTCCGGTCGTGGTACTGACCAAATCCGATTTGTGCAATAATCCCGCAAGATATATCCGGGAGGTCGAAGGACTTTCGGACAGAGTGAGAGTGCACGCCGTCAGCGCCATTACCGGGAGCGGGTTAGACGAGCTGGGCGAGTATTTAAGTCCGGGCAATACCATTTGCCTGTTAGGGTCCTCCGGCGTTGGAAAATCAACGCTTCTCAATGTGATCTCCGGACGGGAAAATATGAGGACGTCCGCAGTCCGTGAGCGCGATTCGAAGGGGAGACACACCACGACACACCGGCAGCTCATCGAATTAGAGAGCGGGGTGACAATCATCGATACACCGGGAATGCGTGAAATCGGAATGGCGGATGTGGCGGAAGGCATAGATGACACATTTTCGGATATCGTGGAGTTAGAGTGTCAATGCAGATTCAGCAATTGCAGGCACGACACGGAGCCGGGCTGTGCAGTAAAGGCGGCATTGAAAGACGGAACCCTGTCGAAGGAGCGATACAGACTGTTTTTAGGCCTTCGCTCGGAGAATAAAAAGAACTATGCTGGAAAAAAAGGAAAAAAATAAAAAAGTACTTACATATAGAAAAAATCTGTGTTATACTAGCCGACGGTAAAAATAGCGAAAAACTTTGGTATAAAATTGGAAACGATTCATGCGTATCTTCTTTGGTTGCGAATGGAGGAACAACACATTTTTTTGCATCAATATTCACAAAAAAAGGAGTAAAAAATATGCCAAAGACAAAATTACAAAATGTAGTATTTACCATTCTGATGGCGTTCGGGATGGTGTATGCAATGATCTGTTACAACATTGCGCTCAACAAGGGAGGAATGTCGAACGAGGTATTCCTGCTCGCCTTCCATGAACTGATTATCATGTGGCCGGTCGCTATCGTGCTGGAGATGTTCGTCGTGGAGCGCCTGTCTAAAAGACTTGCGTTCCGTCTGGTGACGCCAGAGGATAAGCCGATTATGATTCTGCTTGCGATATCCTCCATGATTGTCTGCCTGATGTGCCCGATGATGAGTTTTGTGGCAACCTTGTTGTTCAAACATCCGGGAAGCGAGATTATTGCAGTGTGGTTGGAGACGACAGCACTTAATTTCCCGATGGCGCTCTGCTGGCAGATCTTTTTCTGCGGACCGCTTGTGCGGTTGATTTTTAGAACCATTTTTAAGGAAAAATAATCGATATGTCAGAGCAGAAAAAGTGTAAAAATTTTGCTTGCACTTTTCATATAGCTATGATATAATTTTATCTTGTCAGGACTGATTTGTGCTGACAAAAATGGGCAGATTCCCGAGTGGCCAAAGGGGACAGACTGTAAATCTGCTGCAAATTGCTTCGGTGGTTCGAATCCACCTC
>CAZBUW010000112.1:0-8601 GCA_964495195.1 uncultured Roseburia sp. | reverse complement strand
CGGATTCTCCGTCAACGAAAGGAGAATGCCTATGACAGCAAAAGAGAACCGCGGAGTAAAGAACAGTGTCTTTGTGGATCTGTACTACGAAGACGAGAGCGCAGAGCAGAACGAGATAGAGCTCTACAATGCCCTGCACAAAGAGCCGCTGCCGCCCGGAACAAAGATTCAGAAGATTCGTGTGGATAACGTGCTCTACATGAACTTTAAGAATGACATTTCATTTGGAGCGGCCGGAAAGGTATTGGTGTTCGGCGAACACCAGTCGACCATCAACGAGAACATGCCGCTTCGTTGCCTGATGTACATCGGCAGAGCCTACGAGCAGATTGTGTCGACGGAGGAGCGCTACAAGCGGAACAAGGTTCTGATACCGAAGCCGGAATTCTATACCTTTTACAACGGCAAAAAGAAGTGGGCGAAGGAGCGGACGCTCCGCCTCTCGGATTCCTATTTGATACCGGATGAGGAAAACTTTCTGGAGCTGTCCGTGAAAGTCATCAATATCAACCCGGAAGAGAATCACGAGATATTGAAAAAGTGCCATGTCCTCAAGCAGTACAGTGAATTTATCGAGACGGTCAGAGCCTATGAGAAGAAAGGTGTCCAAAATCCCTACGAGCAGGCCATCAAGGAGTGCATCGAGAGAGGGATTCTGTCGGACTACCTGAAGAAAAAAGGGAGTGAGGTCGTAAATATGTTGATAGCAGAGTATGATTATGATATGGATATCGCGGTGCAGCGCAAAGAGGCTTGGGAGGACGGAGAAAAGAGTGGAGAAGAACGTGGAGAGAAGCGCGGCATCGAACAGGGGCGTATGAACATGATTATGGACTTCTTAGCGAACGGCGGGACGGAGGAGAATGTGAAAAAGATGTTGAAAGCCACGCCGGAAGAAATTCAAAGAGCCAAAAAAATGTTGGAATAGAAGTGCTCTGGTCGAGAAAGTCGCGGCGAGCACTCGGACAGGCAGAGTAAGAGAGGGGAAAATATTGCGGACAATCATTTATTTTATGGGGGTTTATGACACCCTCGATTTGTTTACGACAGAGTTGAAAACTGCATTCGAGGAGATGGGATACGCCTCCTTTGTATATCATACAATGAATCAGGAGATGAGCAGGAAGGCTCTCTTTGATTTGCTGGAAAGCGCCGGGCAGGGAAAAGAAGAGTCAGAATTTGCGGTCGTGACGTTCAACAATCTCGGCTATAACCTCGAGCTGCCAGAGCAGCGGAGGGCAGATGGACAGTCCGGTGCGCCAGACTGCTGTGACACACAGGCAGGTGAGCCACACAAATCCGGCGCACAGAATATCTGGGAGCACTATAACATCCCGTACTTTAATATTCTCATGGATCATCCGTTCCACTACGAGAAGCCGCTGCGCAAGGCGCCGTCCACGTCTGTCGTGCTCTGCACGGACCGGAACCATGTAAAATATATCAGACGCTATTTTGACAATATACAGAGGGTGGATTTTTTGCCGCACGCCGGTGTGGAACTTGGCAAAAAGCACAAACCCGTCGCGGAGCGCGGAATTGATGTGCTCTATGCGGGAGCGCTTCCCATCTATACGGTGGCAAAGATGATTCCGGATCTCTCCTCCGTCCGGGAGGTGGACGGGCAGGATTTAGCGCAGTCGGTTCTGCAGGAGCTGGTGCAGCATCCCGACAAGACGACAGAACAGGCAATTGGGGAATATATCGGGGCACGGAGGAATGACATTCCAAAAGAGCGGTTGCAGGAGATTATCGTGCAGATGCGTTTTTTGGATTCCTATGCTACCTCCTTTTTTCGGGAGCAGGCGGTGCGGATTTTAGTGGAGAGCGGAATTCGAGTGACGGCATACGGCACGGGCTGGGATCAGTGTGAGTGGAGTGATAATCCGTACCTCGACTATCGCGGCAAGGTTTTAGCGCCGGATATTCTTCCTCTGATGAATGATTCGAAGATTGTGCTCAATACGATGACCTGGTTCAAGGCGGGGGCGCACGACAGAATTTTTAACGGAATGCTGGCGGGAGCGGCGGTGGTGACGGATGATTCCACCTATCTCCGGAGAGAATTTACAGATGGAAAAGAGCTCGTTATGTTTTCCCTAAAAGAATTGCAGACGCTGCCGGAGCGGGTGTTTGATCTGTTTGGTCACGTTGTCCACATGCAGGAGATGGCGGATTGTGGATATCTTGCCGCGAAACAGAACCATACGTGGAAAAGCAGGGCAGAATATCTGGCGGAGTGTTATCTGTAAGGTGTCGCAGAAGGTTAGATGGGGAATTCCGAAGAATGGGAGAGTTAGGAGGAAAAAGAGGCAGCATATGCGCATTTTAATGTACCGTTGGAAAGCATATAATTATAAGGATATTGAACAGACCTTTCTTGCGATGGGGCACACGGTGGACAACATCCAGCAAAAGCTCGGCAACTACGACATCGACCCGGAATTTGAGAGGATTTTGGCGGAAAAGATTGAGCATGGCAATTATGACATGGTCTTTACCGTCAATTACTTTGCACTCATTTCAAATGTGTGTCAGAGGGCGGGGGTTAAATACGTCTCGTGGAGCTGTGACAATCCGCTGATTAGCATGTACCACGAATCGGTGTTCCACCCGTGCAACTACATTTTTGCATTTGACAAGACGAATTATCTCGAGTTTAAACAGATGGGGGTGGAGCACATCTGGCATCTCCCGCTTGCGGTGGATACGAACCGGTTGGAGGCCGTCATCGGGGAGGCGAAAGATCTCAAGCGATATCAGGGCGACGTGGCATTTGTCGGAAGTCTCTATGAGCGCAATTCCTATGATAAGATAAAACCTTCCCTGCCGGAATATCTGCGCGGTTATTTCGACGCTACGATGGAGGCGCAGATTAATATCAGCGGCGCGAACATCGTCGAGCCGATGCTGACGACGGAGATATTAGAACAGCTCCAGAACTATTTTCAGTTGGAAAAATCGGAGGGCTCTTTTTCAGACCTCGGACTGATTTTCCAGACGACAGTGCTCGGATTTAAGATTGCGGAGATTGAACGCCGCCGTGCGCTGGTCGAACTCTCCAAATATTTCAATGTAAATGTATACAGCAACAGCAATACGAGCGACCTGCTCCGCATCCGCTACTGTGGTTCGGTGGATTACTGGTCCGAGATGCCCAAGGTATTTCATGCTTCAAAGATAAACCTCAATATTACAATTCCAAACATCAAGAGCGGCATACCGCTCCGCGCGTGGGACATCCTGGGGGCCGGCGGTTTTCTGATGACAAATTACCAGGCGGAGCTGCCGCTCTACTTTGAGGAGGGAAAGGACTTCGTCTGCTTTGACGGCGTGGAAGATTTGCGGGAAAAGACAAGATATTATCTCGAACATGAGGAGGAGCGCAGCGCAATTGCAAGAAGCGGTTATGAAAAAGTAAAAGCGCATCACAGCTATGTGGAGCGCATCCAAAAAATGCTGCGAATCATTGCGGAAAATGAAGTATAAAAAATAGAGGCTGCAATTCTATTGGAAAATAGAAGGCAACCTCCAAAATGGTAGTGGATGAACTCATGCTCAGCAGTAGCGGTCTAACATCATTCCGGAGTAGATAGATGTGATGTACGGCGCTGCAAAATTTTTGCCCGGGTTCTTATAGACGATAAGAACCTTATTTACATAATTCATCGGATCGAGGGAAGCGTTCGCGGCTTTGGTGCCAAGCGCTTCCTTAAAATTATTTAAAGTCTCAAAACAGTCAGAAGCGTGGTCGGAAGAGACCACCTCCGCTAAAGTATCACGGTCAATCTCGATGGAACCGGTGTCACTGACCATAAGTCCAATCGACTCGAGCGAACTCTTCTGCGACAGGGACAAGCGTCCCATCTCTGAGAGGAGCTTGCTGCGGTGCTGTTGTGTACTCTGTTCCTCACCGAGGGTGAGCAGATGGTTGTACGCATCAATCAGAGTCTGAATGTTGTCGGCGACCGCCTCGGCGTTCGGCTTAAAACCTACCTGAACAGGCTCGTTGTCCGCGCTCGTTCCGGTCAGGGTGAGACGGAATGCCTCGTTTATGGTAAAGGTATTGGAAAACGAGGAACATTCAGAACCGTTCAGCGAAAAAACCGAATTCTGGGGTTCGTAAGTGACTTTATCGATTCCGAGCAGGTTGATTGCATGCATGGATGCGGAATCCGCCTGCGGCATAATCTGGAAAAGGAAATTCTCATTGGAATTTGTTCCGGTCTGGAGCGATTCAATGCGAAGCGCGCTGCCTCCGTTTTTGTTAGTAATGACCTCGGCCCTCAGACCAATCCCTGCGTTGCCAATCAGGCGGGCAAGTTTGTCCTGCACATCCCGGTTCGTGTCGCCTGATGCGACATTGAACTGAAATTCGTAGGCGCTGCTTGTGGTGTTGAGATCAAATGCGTAGGTGCCAGGTGCAAAATCAGATTTGCCTGGATTCATGTAATTTCCCACGTTGACCTGCGGGGACGCCAACTGCTTTACTTCTATTGTAAAATCATCGGAATCGGAAGATTCGGAATCGTCACCGATGTATTGGGCAGTTACAACGCCATCATCTGACGTGGTGGCGACTTTTTTCTGGAAGACGTCCTCAATGCTCTCTCCCGAGTCTGCAGAAAGAGAGGCAACGATATTTTGAATCTCCCGCGTGCTCTCCTTGAGATTGATGGCAAACTTCTGGATATCTCCTGTCTGTGCAATCTTATAGAGAGGAGATTCTTTATTGAGTTTGACGATTTTGTTGTAAACATCCCTCAACTGGCTCTTCTTATGCGTGTCGTAGCGCGCGATTTTTGCGCTGACATAAGAATTCATCGATTGTTGATAGGCGGCATCAATTTTTGCCATAGATTGTCTCCTCCTTTCCTCCATGAAATCTGTGAGACATGTCCGTGTTGAAGTAATAAATCCGTTTATATTTCAACATTTCCATCATTATAATATGAAAAAACACAATTGTCACGATATAAATATCCTTATAATCTATTTCGGCACAAGTACAAATAAGTTTAGGGGTAGAACATATATTTTGGAAAAAAGTACTTGCTTCGATTTATTTATAATGATAGAATAGAATTGCTATGTGAGTTTAAGCAAAAAGTTGTTGACGCGCCGGGGCGATTGTGATATATTAGACTAGCGATGGAAGTTAGGTCTTTTTTTTATGCCTTTTTTTAAGGCGGAAGAAAAAGCACAAAGAAATTAATGGAGGTGGAAGTTGTGCGCACAAAGATTACATTGGCATGTACAGAATGTAAAAATCGTAATTACAACATGACAAAAGACAAGAAAGCTCATCCAGACAGAATGGAAACGAAAAAGTATTGTAGATTCTGCAAGACTCATACATTACACAAAGAAACCAAATAGGTTGAGCGAAGGAGTGAGAACATGGGAGATACCGAAAATCTTGAAAAGGCTCCAAAGACGAGCTGGTTTACCGGTCTCAAGGCTGAATTTGCAAAAATAATTTGGCCGGATAAGAAATCACTTGCGAGACAGACGACAGCGGTAATCGCTGTGTCGGTTGTATTAGGTTTTGTCATTTCCATATTGGACACACTGATTCAGTATGGAGTGGATTTCCTAGTGAATTTATAGTTTTATGGAGGCATAGGTGATTTATGGCAGAGGCACACTGGTATGTAGTTCATACCTATTCAGGTTATGAGAACAAAGTCAAAGCAAACATCGATAAGACAATTGAAAACAGACACCTGGAAGACCAGATTCTGGAGGTACAGGTACCGATGCAGGACGTTGTTGAGATGAAGAATGGCGCGCAAAAGCAAGTATCAAAGAAAATGTTTCCGGGATACGTGCTCATCAATATGGTTATGAATGACGACACATGGTATGTGGTCAGAAATACCCGTGGAGTGACCGGATTTGTCGGTCCGGGATCAAAGCCGGTACCACTCACCGAGGCTGAGATGCTACCATTAGGAATCAAAACAGCGAACGTTGAGGTCGATTTTGCGGAGGGTGACACGGTTGTGGTTACCGGCGGTGTCTGGAAAGACACAATCGGAGTAATTCAGGCGATGAACCAGAGCAAACAGATTGTAACGATCAACGTCGAACTATTTGGCCGCGAAACGCCAGTAGAAATAAGTTTCGCAGATGTAAAGCTTTTGAACTAAAGCAAGGCAGCGGATAACGGCTGCTGAAACAAAGAATTAAGGAGGCAATTCCAATGGCAAAGAAAGTAGAAGGATATATCAAATTGCAGATTCCTGCGGGCAAGGCTACACCTGCTCCTCCAGTTGGACCTGCTCTTGGACAGCACGGCGTGAACATTGTAGAGTTCACAAAACAGTTCAACGCTAAGACTGCAGATCAGGGAGATTTAATTATCCCTGTAGTTATTACAGTATATGCAGACAGAAGCTTCAGCTTCGTTACAAAGACACCGCCGGCACCGGTATTGATCAAGAAAGCATGCAATATCAAATCCGGTTCCGCAGTGCCGAACAAGACAAAAGTTGCTACAATTTCCAAAGCGAAACTTCAGGAAATTGCAGAGTTAAAAATGCCTGACTTAAACGCAGCATCCTTAGAGGCAGCTATGAGCATGATCGCTGGTACTGCCAGAAGTATGGGTGTAACAGTAGAAGAATAGAATGCAGACACGGCATTCTGTGTATCAGATACTACGAACGTAACTAAGAAAGTGGGAGGGTCCTCTCCCGATACTACCACCAGGAGGTTTATTTAAAATGAAAAGAGGAAAGAAATACGTTGAGGCTGCAAAATCTTTCGACAAAGCAGCTCAGTATGATGTTGCAGAAGCAATCAGCTTAGTAAAGAAAAATGCAACAGCTAAATTTGATGAGACAATCGAACTTCACATCAGAACCGGTTGTGATGGTCGTCACGCAGAACAGCAGATCCGTGGTGCGGTCGTATTGCCACACGGAACAGGTAAGACTGTTAAAGTTTTGGTATTTGCAAAAGGTACAAAACTTGATGAAGCACAGGCAGCAGGAGCTGACTTCGTTGGTGGTGAGGAATTAATTCCAAAGATCCAGAACGAGGGATGGTTAGACTTCGACGTTGTTGTTGCTACACCAGACATGATGGGTGTCGTTGGACGTTTGGGACGTGTACTCGGACCAAAAGGCTTAATGCCAAACCCAAAAGCTGGAACAGTTACCATGGACGTTACCAAGGCTGTCAACGACATCAAAGCTGGTAAGATTGAGTACAGATTGGACAAAACCAATATTATCCATGTGCCAGTTGGAAAAGCTTCTTTCACAGAAGAACAGTTGAGCGACAACTTCCAGACCCTTATGGGTGCTATCAACAAAGCTAAGCCATCCAGCTTGAAAGGTCAGTACATTAAGAGTGCAACACTTGCTTCTACAATGGGACCTGGCGTTAAGCTGAACGTTACAAAGATTGCTCAGTAATTTTTGTTGACATCCAGAATATAAAATGATATAATGGCAAAGGTTTGTGGCGGAAACGCTATGACCTTTGCATATTGCCGAAGACAGTAGGTGCCGAAAGGCGTAACGTAGAAGACCTACCGAGGGAATCTTTTGATGAGCAATCATCATTTGGAATGAATGAATACCTCTCTGTCTGTGGCAGGGAGGTTTTTTATGTGTGATACGCATATACCTCTGAAAGTCTTTATGCAAAACAATGGGAATCCATTGCAAAATAATATAAGGAGGTGCACGATTCGTGGCAAAAGTAGAACTTAAACAGCCTATCGTACAGGAAATTTCTGAAAACATCAAAGGTGCGCAGTCAGTAGTAGTAGTTGACTACCGCGGACTTACAGTAGCAGAAGATACTCAGTTGCGTAAACAGTTAAGAGAAGCTGGTGTTACTTACAAAGTATATAAGAATACACTGGTAAACCGCGCGATTGAAGGAACTGAGTTCGCTGGCCTTGCAGAAGTTCTGGAAGGACCGAGCGCATTCGCTATTTCTACAGAAGACGCAACAGCTCCTGCAAGAGTATTAGCTAAATTTGCTAAGACAGCTCCTGCATTGGAAATCAAAGCTGGTGTCGTTGAAGGAACATTCTATGATGCAGCAGGAATGGCAGCAATCTCAAGCATTCCTGGAAGAGAAGAACTTCTCTCCAGATTACTTGGATCTATGCAGTCGCCTGTTACAAACCTTGCCCGCGTTCTTAACCAGATCGCTGAAAAAGGTGGCGCAGCAGACACAGAAGCAGCTGCTCCGGCAGAGGAAGCTGCTCCGGCAGAAGAAACTGCTGAGACTCCGGCGGAATAATCCGGTCGGATTCAAACCGTGTCGAAGGACACAGTACATTTTTAAAATCGAACCGGCGACAGCCGGACAATATTAAATTTTTATGGAGGATATAAAAATGGCAAAATTAACAACAGCAGAATTTATCGATGCTATCAAAGAGTTAAGCGTATTAGAGTTAAACGATTTAGTAAAAGCTTGTGAAGAAGAGTTTGGTGTATCTGCAGCAGCAGGTGTTGTAGTTGCAGCAGCAGGTGCTGGTGATGGCGCAGCAGCTGAGGAGAAGACAGAGTTCGACGTAGAGTTGACAGAAGTTGGACCAAACAAAGTTAAGGTTATCAAAGTTGTTCGTGAAGC
>CAZBUW010000111.1:0-8622 GCA_964495195.1 uncultured Roseburia sp. | reverse complement strand
GAGCCACAAGATCAAAACATTAACTGATAGGCCTTCGTGAAACAACCCTACAGATAATTCGATATTAATTGCGGCTTTTGAAAAATTATGTTAAGATAATTTTAATTGCAACGAAAAATATTCAGAATAATCGGGTGAGAAAATATGGCAGTGATGGAATTGAAGGCAGGCCAGCAGTTTATCAGGCGTGGCGACAAAGTAAAGGAAGTTTATATTATCGTAAAGGGAGCCGTTCGTCAGGTGACACGGAACGATGAGTTTGTGTTGGAGAACGGATGCATCATCGGAATGATGGAGAGCGGCGTAGGCGCTTTTGTCTGTGACTATGTCGCAAAGGAGGACGTCACTTTAGTGTCCTACCCGTACCGGAAGCCGGAGGATTACAAGATGATTTTTCAGGCTCAGCCGCAGTACGCTTATGCATTTGTCCATGCGGCGATCATTCAGTGTCAGAATTTGCTGAACCGGTATATCAAGGTAAATCAGAACACCAGAGGGTTCTATCTGTTCTGCATGGAGAAGTATCAGGATTATCAGAATATCTGTCAGGAGTTAGGGATTGAGCAGAATGCATTTAACCGAATCGAGTTTTTTAACCCGTTGACCTTAAAAGAGCGGGTGGAAAAATGGGAATTGGAATACAATCTGAGTATTGCACAGAGACAGCCGCAGGCGCTTCGCGATTTCTATGAGTCGAAGCCGGAATTGTGTGTCGGGGAGATTATGCACGCGTCGAAGCTGATGTGCACTGTGGTCAGCAATATGGAGACGATGTTGGAGTATCTGCAGAATAATAAGGACATTCTTTTGCAGGATGCGCGCAACGATCTGTTAGAGCTGTTCTTCGATCTTGCGAAGAAGGCAGCTTCGCAGGGAAAAGATATTATCGGAGTGCATCAGAAAGTGCAGGAGCTTCAGAATTTTGCTGAGAAAGCAGGGCTCTATCCGTCCAATGTGATTGCGGCGCGCTTTCAGGAGTACAAATCATTTGATTTTGAAAACTGTACCATGGACGGAGAATCCGGGCAGGAGGAACTGCCAAAACAGACGCTTCAGGTGGAGGGATTTGAGCGGGGCACCAGCCTTTTGGAGGAAGACTGCTTAGAACATATCTTAAACTTTGCCGGGTATGATGATACGGAGAAGGCATCTGCGAAAAAGACAATCCGCGAATTCAGCAGCCTGCCGGATATGCTGTCTACGGACGATGATGTGAGAAAGCTCCGCAGGCAGGTTTCCAATGTATATTACGATGTATATACGAAGGCATTTTTCCGTTCGATGAGAGAGGAACTTACAATATCGCCAATCATGCAGATGTTCTTCAATTTTGGATTTATGGATGTAGCTGTATTGGGAGAGGACAACGCCAGCATGCTCTACGATCTGACAGAACGGCTGTACCAGTGCCATTCCGCTCATGTCTATACGATTTATGAGTGGCTGAAGGCGGTCTACAACGGAGAGAAAGAACCGTCGAAGAACGAGTTCGACCTGGACTATGCGGCCAACCTTTTAGAGATGCGCAAGGCACATAAGATCACAAGAGAACAGGAGAATGAACTGTTAGAGGACAGAGACAAAAAGGTTCAGTATGAGATTGACAACATGTTCAAATCGACGAACAGAGCGACTTACGGAAAGATATCGACATTCTGTCCGGTACTCTGCGAGCATGATATCATCAATACACTCGACAATATGCTCGTGACAGCGAAGAAGATTGAGAATGCCTTAGATGCGGTGAGGGAGATTGATTTCTCCTTATTCTACCGCGAGGTCATGTTTTCGGACCCTGAGCACGGAATCAACAATATCGGAATCCAGAAGGAAGTCATGCCGGATATTATTTTGATGCCGAATGCCGGCAGCAAGGCGATGATGTGGCAGGAGACTTCGGGCGTCAAGAGGGACACGCCGGGACGTTTTATCTTCTCGATTCTTACAGTGGCGGATATCGGTGATATGATGATAGAGACAGCCGGACGTTTCCGCTGGGAAATCTGCCGGAAGATTCAGGGCATGCGCTGGAATGATATCCGTGAAAAATCCCTGACGGCAGAGTATTGTGATTACATACAGTTCTACCGCAAGAACCGTGAACTTTCCACGGATGCAAAAGAGAAAGTGAAGAATGCGCTGGTTCGTGCGAAGAACAATTATCGTGAAGTTTTTACAAAGGATTACCAGAGCTGGATCAAGTATGAGGCGGAGGGAAGTTTCCGTCTGAATAAGATAGCGAGGGATATTATTTTCCGCTACTGTCCATTCTCAAAGGCAATTCGTGAAGAGTTAGTGGCGAACCCGATGTATCACGATATGTTTGCAAAATACGAGATTTTAAATGAGAGAGCTCTGCACAAGGTGGAGAATTTTAACGACAAGTATATTCAGAGCGGTGGAGAGATGACGCCGGAACTCGAAGATAATCTGGAGTTCTATCGCCTTTAGAAAAATAAGAAGATATGGAAACTGGAAAAAACGCCTGATGCAATGTAGGGATACAATGCAGCGGGCGTTTTTTGAGGGGAGTATAAATAATTAATAAGGGGTATAACTTGTGGCATGAAAATACATACCACATACATAGTATATCCTATTGAAAAACAAATTGCAATCAATTTTTTTGCATATTTTTTTAAAATCTTCAAATAATACTATTGCAGAAATGTAATGCACATTATAAGGAGGATACAAAAATGGCAAACAACAATAACTCAAACTGCAGAAACAACTACGAGAATAGCTACGAGCAGAACAACAACGAGCAGGACTCCACAAAGAACAAGTCCCAGAATAAGTCTTCTAACAAGACTTCCAACAGCACAGGCTCTAACAGCACAGGTTCTAACAGCACAGGCTCTAACAAATCCAGACAGCAGTAGGAACAAGGTTTTGACAATTGCATAAGATGTAGAGAAAGCAGATTACAAAGATACACTTTGTAATCTGCTTTTGCATTAGGGGAGGAGGTGCGAGATGGCATTTTATACGATTCATCCGAGGGAGATGAAGCAGGTCTGGTACCAGAAGAGGGCGATTCTGCTTGATATCAGGGAGGAGGAAGACTATGCAGCCTACCATTTTCCGGGGGCAGTCAACTGCCCGTACGAAGACAGTGAACGGTGGGTGCAGAGGCTGAACTGCCGCAGGGTCTACATTCTCTATTGCCAGCATGGCAGCGTCAGTGTGATGGCAGCGAGAAAGCTGAGCAGGCATGGATTTGAGGTCTATACGATTGTGGGAGGAGCGGAGGCGCTTCGAACATATTTTTACAATTGACATGCTGATTTGGAAAAGATAATATAATACTAGATCATTATACGTTTCAAGCGGAAACGTATGCAAAAGATAGGAGTATACATGAAAAGTTTTGAGTTAGTTGTTCCCTGCCACTTTGGATTGGAGGCAGTTTTAAAGAGAGAGATTTATGACCTTGGTTACGAAATCAGCAGAGTCGAGGACGGAAGAGTCACCTTCATCGGAGATGCGGAGGCAATCTGTCGTGCGAATATTTTTCTGCGCACGGCAGAGCGTGTTCTCCTGTTAGTAGGAAGATTCAAAGCAACTACGTTTGACGAATTATTTGAAGCAGTAAAGGCTCTCCCATGGGAGGAATATATTCCGGAGGATGGGAAGTTCTGGGTGACGAAGGCGTCATCTATCAAGAGCAAACTGTTCAGTCCTTCCGATATTCAGTCCATCGTAAAAAAGGCGATGGTGGAGCATTTGAAGCGGGAATATCAGGTGGATTGGTTCAAGGAGGACGGCGCATCCTACCCTGTGAGAATTTTTCTGAATAAGGATGAGGTGACGGTCGCTCTGGATACCTCGGGGGAATCCCTGCATAAGAGGGGATACCGCACGATGACGAGCAAGGCGCCAATCACGGAGACGCTTGCGGCAGCGCTGCTTTTGCTGACCCCGTGGAAAGCCGACCGCATTCTTGTGGATCCATTCTGCGGAAGCGGAACGTTCCCAATCGAGGCGGCGATGATTGCAGCGAACATGGCACCGGGCATGAACCGGTCGTTCACGGCGGAGAGTTGGACGAACTTTATCGACCGCAAGCTGTGGTATGAATGCGTGCAGGAAGCGGAGGAGATGGTGGATACCGATATCACGGTCGATATCCAGGGATATGATATTGACGGGGAGGTGGTCAAAGCCGCGCGGGAAAATGCGAAGCGCGCGGGAGTGGATCAGCTGATTCATTTCCAGCAGCGGCCGGTGGCAGAACTTCACCATCCGAAAAAGTACGGCTTTATCATTTCGAATCCACCTTACGGGGAGCGCCTTGAAGAGAAGGAGAATCTCCCGGCGCTCTACCGCGAGATTGGACAGGCATATCGGGGGTTAGATTCCTGGTCCATGTATCTGATTACCAGCTATGAGGATACGGAGAAGTACATCGGAAGGAAGGCGGACAAGAACCGGAAGATTTATAACGGGATGATAAAAACATATTTTTATCAATTTCTAGGGCCGAAGCCGCCAAAACGTCCGCGCGGGGAGAGATAGTGGTTTCCTGCATGGTAAGGAGGATATGGAGTGAAACGTTCCAGACGATACATTATTTTTGCAGTGATACTGGCAGCAGTATTTTTTATAAAATTCAATGAGTTTGATAAAAATTATCAGGAGGTGGAGGCTTTCCGCGGGGCTTCGCTCGCGTCGGAGGACTGGAATCCCCTGATTGCGCAGAGCGTCAATGAAAAAACGCTCTCGGTTGTGATTGACAACAAGGAATACAGCAACCGAGACACGGCGTTTTTTATGGATGACAATCTGAATATCATGGTACCGGTCTCTATTTTGCGGGATGCATTGGATTGCAGCGCACATATCTACGACGGGACGAAGCTGTTGGTGGAAAAACATGCCAATGAGCTGTCCTTTGGCTTAGATGAGGAGGAGATTACGGTGAACGGAAAGCGCAAGCAGATTGCGTCGCCGCTCACGAAGAAACAGGGCGAATATTATGTCAGCCTCTCGGATCTCGCACAGTATCTGGACTACTCCTACACATGGGATATCGCGGAGAATATGGCATCTACGGCGGATACCTCGGAGAGCACGTCGACGGTTCCGGTCTCCTACGATCTGCGTGTCAGGGGGAGAGTGCCCCAGGTCAAAAACCAGGGAAGCTACGGAACCTGTTGGGCATTTGCCGCGCTCAGCGCAATGGAATCCGCGTTGCTGCCGGAGCAGGAGGTACAGTATTCTGCCGACCATATGACGATGTGCAATTCCTTCCATCTGACACAGAATGACGGAGGGGAGTACACGATGGGCATGGCATATCTTGCGGCATGGCAGGGACCTGTCTACGAGAAGGACGATCCGTACGGGGACGGAGAGACGGATGAGACGCTAGAGCCGGTTGCCCATGTGCAGGAGATGCAGATTATCGATGGAAAAGATTATGAAAAAATCAAGGAGGCCGTATTTAAGTACGGCGGAGTGCAGACTTCCATCTACAGTTCCATCCGCAGTTCCCAGAGCGTTTCTACTTTTTATAACAAGCAGACCAGCGCGTATTGCTACATCGGAACGGAGAAACCGAACCATGATGTCTTAATCATTGGCTGGGATGACAATTATTCAAAGGACAACTTTTCCGTCGGGCTGGAGGGGGATGGAGCCTTCATCTGCCAGAACAGCTGGGGCAGCAATTTCGGGGAGAACGGAGTGTTTTACGTCTCCTATTACGATACGAACATTGGAACGCACAATGTAGTTTATACCGGGATAGAGGGCACCGACAACTACGAGAACATTTACCAGAGCGATTTGTGCGGCTGGGTAGGACAGATGGGCTATAAGAAGGACAGCATTTACGGAGCCAATGTGTTTACGGCAGAGGGAGCGGAAAACCTTCAGGCGGCAAGTTTTTACGCGACCGGAAAGGATACCAAATACGAGCTGTATGTGGTGAAAAATTTTGAGGACGAGTCCTCTTTTACCAGAAAGCAGAAGGTAGCATCCGGAAGCCTGAAGAATGCCGGTTATTATACGATTGATTTTGACAAGGAGATTCCGGTGGAGAAGGGGGAACGCTATGCCATTGTGCTTCGAATCACAACACCGGATGCCATCTATCCGATGGCGATTGAATATGTGCCGGAGGACTCTTCCGCGGAGGTCGATCTCACCGACGGAGAGGGCTATGTCAGTGCGAACGGTACGAAATGGGTAGATGCGAATACGATTGAGGAGTGCAATTTGTGCATTAAGGCATTCAGCAGTTCGCGTTAGCAGAGAGAAGTGGGAGGAACAAAGTGGAAGAAAAGGTTATTCGTTTTACCGCAATCAGCCTGATGATATTTACCGCCATTGTGTGTGTTTCGCTCTATTTTTTTCCTGATGTGCACGCGAAAGCAGTGGAGCGCGAGGAGGAGAGGCAGGCGCTGGCGGAATATGCCGCAAAAGAACAGGATCAGATGACAGAACTGACACTCGGGAATGCGGGGCAGACGGAGGAGAACCAGACGCCGGAGAATGCGAGACAGCTTCAGCTGAGACTCCCGGATGGCGTGGATGGAGACACAATCCGGGTGGAGGAGAACTATGTCACCCAGATGGTGACCATCGAGATTCCACAGGCGGATGATGCCTATTTTAACAGTTTTCCGATGACCGGAAAAAGCAGCCATATCGACAGTCTCTCCTATCTGGTGGAAGAGAATGACGGAATGATTGAGATTGTGACGGACCGGGTGTATGAGCTCGAGACGAGCAGCGATGAAAATTATTTTTATCTGGATTTTATTGACCCGCATACGATTTATGATAAAATTGTGGTGATTGATGCGGGGCATGGAGGCAGAGCACCGGGGGCATCCATGGAGGGCATCAACGAAAAAGATATCGACCTTGCCATCGTGCTGAAATTGAAGGAGATATTTGAACAGTCGGAGGAAAATATCGGGGTTTATTACACGAGGACGGATGACAGCAACCCGACCTTTGACCAGAGGGTGCAGCTTGCCAATAAGTCAGCCGCCGATCTGTTTATCAGTATACATAACAACGCCCTGCCGAGCGGGCGAATGTCTAGTGTAAAGGGCACGCAGGTCATGTTCAGCGAATCGGACGATGCGCCCCTTAGCAGCCGCCGGCTGGCCGAAATCTGCATGGAGGAAGTGACCGCCATGACGGGAAGTATTGACAAAGGCTATGTCGAGGGGGATAGTATTTATATTATCCGCACCAGCGAGGTGCCGGTCGCGCTGATTGAGGTCGGCTTTATGACGAACCGGGAGGAATTAGAGAACCTGAACTCGGAGGAGTATCAGGAAAAAACGGCACAGGGTGTCTACAATGCTGTCTTAAGAGCATTTGAAGAAGGCTATTAGAGAGGAAGTAGAGAGAGTGGAACGTATTATTTTTGCAACCGGCAACGCCGGAAAGATGAGAGAAATCAGAGATATTATGGGAGATATGGGAGTGGAGATACTCTCAATGAAGGAAGCGGGGCTTGCGGCAGATATTGTGGAAGATGGAACTACTTTTGTAGAGAATGCTGTGATTAAAGCGACAGAGATCGCAAAG
This sequence comes from uncultured Roseburia sp., assembly GCA_964495195.1. Lineage (GTDB taxonomy): Bacteria > Bacillota > Clostridia > Lachnospirales > Lachnospiraceae > Roseburia. Next base: position 1,068 of record CAZBUW010000111.1, on the reverse strand, counting down.
CGGACGAAGGATGTTGTGCTGGCGGATGATTCCGGTTTGGAAATTGACTATTTGAATAAGGAACCCGGAGTCTATTCCGCGCGTTATCTGGGGGAGGAGACCTCCTATGAGGTTAAGAATCAGGCACTGTTGGACAGGCTTAAAGGTCTGCCGAAAGAGAAGCGGACCGCGCGTTTTGTCTGTGCGATTGCAGCGGCACTCCCCGATGGCACCGTGCTCACGACGGAGGCGACAATCGAGGGTTACATAGGCGATGCGCCTTCCGGCAGCAACGGTTTTGGATACGATCCGATTTTTTATGTGGACGAATATGGCTGTTCCACCGCAGAGCTGTCCGAGGACCAGAAAAATGCCATCAGCCACAGGGGAAAAGCGCTGCGTCAGATGAAAAAATTGCTTTCTGAACATTGAGATTCTAAGGGGATTGGAAATACTTGAGTCAAAGGAAGCAGGTATATGAAGATTTTAGTTGTGAGTGATACACATAGAAAACATGCCAATCTCGAGACGGTCATAGAGAGGGAGGCTCCGTTTGATCTGATGATTCATTTAGGAGATGCGGAAGGCTGCGAGGATGAGATACAGGAGCGGGCAGGCTGCCCGTTGGAGATTGTGGCGGGAAATAGTGATTTTTTCTCAACGCTCCCGCGGGAGAAAGAGATTACAATCGAAGCGTATCATATCTTTTTGACACACGGGCACTATTTTGATGTCACAAGCGGAATTGAGGATGTCAAACGGGAAGCGGCTGCCCGCAAGTGTGATATTGTGATGTTTGGGCACACGCACCGCCCTCTGATTGAGTATGGGGACGATGTGATTGCACTCAACCCGGGAAGCCTTTCCCACCCGCGTCAGGAGGGACGGCAGCCATCGTATATCGTCATGGAGATAGATAAAAAGGGAAAAGCTCATTTTGAGATTTGCTATTTGTAGGATAACTGGAACTGTTGCAAAAAAAAGTAAAAAAATGCTTGACATATATATCAGGTTGTAATATAATAGCTATTGTGTCACGGCAATGGTGACAGTAACGAAACAACCTTCGGGGTGTGGCTCAGCTTGGCT
>CAZBUW010000110.1:0-8825 GCA_964495195.1 uncultured Roseburia sp. | reverse complement strand
TGTGAGCCACAAGATCAAAACATTAACTGATAGGCCTTCGTGAAACAACCCTAAACTGTCTAACAGGTGTCTTGTCAGTGAAAAAAAGAAGTGCTATAATAGCGACAAGCGTCACCCGTCCGGACAGTTTTTACAGAGCGCCGGGGATGGGTGTACCGGCAAAAAGCGAAAGGTATAAAAATGATGGTGCTGACAGAAGAAATCAATAAGTTAAAGAAAGAGAAGAATGCCGTCATCCTGGCGCACTACTATGTGTCGGATGAGGTGCAGGAGATTGCGGATTACATAGGAGATTCTTTTTATCTGAGCAAGGTCGCAACGGAGATTGATGCGGACACAATCGTGTTCTGCGGCGTTTCCTTCATGGGGGAGAGCGCGAAAATCCTAAACCCGGAGAAGACGGTATTGATGCCGGATGCCGGGGCGGATTGTGCGATGGCTCACATGGTGGAGATTAAAAAGATTGAGGAGATGCGGAAAAAATACGACGATCTCGCGGTGGTGTGCTATATTAACTCCACGGCGGAGATTAAGACCTACTCCGACGTGTGCGTGACGTCGGCGAATGCGGTCAAGATCGTAAAGAATCTGCCGAATCAGAATATCTTCTTTATTCCGGATGGAAATCTCGGAAGGTATGTCAAAGAACAGGTTCCGGAGAAGCAGGTCTTTTTGAATGACGGCTATTGCCCGATTCATGCGGCGATGACGCCGGAGCAGGTCGAGGCGGCGAAAAGAGAACATCCGAACGCAGAATTCTGCGTGCACCCGGAATGTCCGAAGGCGGTGTTAGAGCATGCGGATTACATCGGAAGCACTTCCGGGATTATCAACTATGTGGCAGGCAGCAAAGCCGGGGAATTCATCATTGGAACCGAGGTGGGCGTGATGTATGAACTGCACAAGAACAATCCGGATAAAAAATTCTATGCCTTAGGCGGCAACCCGGTCTGCGGCGACATGAAGCTCATCACCTTAGAGAAGGTGGCAGATGTACTAAAAAAAGGAACAAATGAGGTAAAAGTCAGTGACGAGGTGCGCCAGGCGGCACTCAGACCGCTCGAGCGCATGTTGGAGCTCGGCAGATAACAGGCACTCAGACAAGTGCCGTATTGGATAAAAGAAAAGAGATTGAGAGAGATGAAAACAGATATTTTGATTGTTGGAAGCGGATGTTCCGGTCTTTACTGCGCTTTGCAGCTCCCGAGGGAGAAACATATTGTGATTGTTACAAAATCAGATTTGGAGAGCAACGACTCCTTTTTAGCGCAGGGCGGTATGTGCATGTTAAGGGAAGAATCTGACTACAACAGTTATTTTGAGGACACCATGAAAGCGGGACATTACGAGAATGACCGCAAGTCGGTGGAGATTATGATTCGTTCTTCGCAGGATGTGGTAAAAGACCTGCTGTCCTACGGTGTGGAATTTCAGCGGGACAAAGACGGGGAACTCGCCTTTACGAGGGAAGGGGCGCACTCTAAGAAGCGCATTCTCTTCCATGAAGATATCACCGGAAAAGAGATTACGAGCAAGCTTCTTGCGCAGGTGAAAAAACTGCCGAACGTGACTTTGATGGAATATACGACGTTGGTAGATTTAATCTGCGAGAACAATACCTGCTACGGGGCGGTGCTTCGGACGCAGAAGAATGAAGTTTTTGATGTCTGCGCAGAGCAGGTCGTTTTAGCGAGCGGCGGAGTCGGCGGACTCTATGAGCACTCCACAAATTTTAGGCACCTGACCGGCGATGCATTGGCAATCGCCATCCGGCAGCATGTGGCGTTAAAAAATATCGACTATGTGCAGATTCACCCGACAACTCTCTATACGAAGGACAAGAAAGAGCGCAGTTTCTTAATCTCCGAGTCCGTGCGCGGGGAGGGGGCAAAACTTTACGACAAAAATATGAAGCGTTTTGTCAACGAGCTGCTTCCGCGGGATCTTTTGACAGAAGCAATCCATGAGCAGATGAAAAAAGACGGGACAGAGTTTGTCTGGGAAGATCTTCGGACGATTCCTGCGGAGGAACTCGAGAGCCATTTTCCAAACATTGTAGAACATTGCCGCAGGGAAGGTTATGACGTGACAAAAGAGTGCATTCCGGTTGTGCCGGCACAACACTATTTTATGGGAGGAATCCGCGTCAATTATCAGAGCAGAACGTCGATGGAACACCTCTACGCGGTGGGCGAGACCGCCTGCAACGGCGTACACGGAAAAAACCGCCTTGCGAGCAATTCCCTGTTAGAAAGCCTTGTCTTCGCAAAACGCGCAGCAAAAGACATTGCCGCTTCCGGACAGGAGACGGTGACGGAGCAGCAGGCCATCGAGGAGCAGCGCAGATACCGGAGACTTTTAGAGCAGACAGATTTTGAAAAATATAAGAACGTGGAAGGTTTAGAGGAAGAATATAGAAAACTTGTGCGGGCAGAGATGGAAAAGATAGAGGCAAAGACAATCTCGGCTTAAAAGTGACCGGAGATTGGGCGATGCGACCCCGCAAGACAGAATAATACGATAGAAAGAGGAAGAAGATATGTACGATCAGGTAACATTAAAATTAAACGCAGACCCATTGATCTTAAGCGCATTGAAGGAGGATATCACCAGTGAGGATGTCTCCACAAACAGTGTGATGCCGCACCCGCAGGCGGGAGAGGTGGATCTGATCTGCAAACAGGATGGAATCATCTGCGGATTGCAGGTTTTCGAGCGCGTATTCACTCTGTTAGATGAGAATACGACCGTGGAATTTTTTGTAAAAGACGGAGATGAGGTAAAGAGCGGTGAGCTCATGGCAAAAGTGCACGGAGATATCCGCACACTGCTCTGCGGGGAGAGAACAGCGCTCAATTATCTGCAGCGAATGAGTGGGATTGCGACGTACACCCACTCTGTCGCAGCCCTGTTAAAAGGGACGAAGACGAAACTGTTAGACACCAGAAAGACAACGCCGAACAACCGTATTTTTGAAAAATACGCGGTGCGTATCGGAGGTGGAAACAACCACAGATATAATCTCTCCGACGGCGTTCTTTTAAAAGATAACCATATCGGGGCAGCAGGCGGCGTTAGGGAGGCTGTGACAATGGCGAAGAAATATGCGCCGTTTGTCCGTAAGATTGAGGTGGAAGTGGAGACACTTGAGATGGTAAAAGATGCGGTGGAGGCAGGAGCAGACATCATCATGCTCGACAACATGAGCCATGAGCAGATGAAGGAAGCTCTAGAGATTATCGCGGGAAGAGCCGAAGTGGAAGTATCCGGAAATGTCACAAAAGAAAATATTGCCCGCTTGACGGATTTAGGAGTGGATTTTATTTCCAGCGGCGCGCTGACACACTCCGCTCCAATCATGGATATCTCCTTAAAAAATCTGCACGCAGTTTAAGATGATATGATAAAGGCAGGCAGACAGTTGCGCTGTTGAAAGAGACAGCCATGAAATACAGATATTAGAAAGGAAAATGAAAGGATGAATGGGGAAGAGCGAAGAGAGCAGATTCTTCAGATTTTGACCAAGGCGGACCGACCGGTGTCCGGTGTGATGCTGGCGAAAAAGTTTGAGGTCAGCCGACAGGTCATCGTTCAGGATATCGCGCTTTTGCGCGCAAATGGAACCGCAATTTTTTCAACGAACCGTGGATACTTGTTAGAGCACAATGGCGACGTGAACCGCGTTTTCAAAGTCATTCATTCGGATGATGAGGCGGAGGATGAACTGACTACAATTATCGATTGCGGTGGAAAAGTCGCAGATGTCTTCGTCTATCACAAGGTTTACGGTGTGCTCCGGGCGGAGATGAACATCAAATCCCGCCGGGACATCCAGCGTTATCTCGAAGATATCAGAAGTGGAAAATCGGCGCCGCTAAAGAATGTGACCTCAGGTTACCACTACCACACGATTGTTGCAGAGAGCGTAGAGATTCTGGATTTGATTCAGGAAAAGCTGCAGGAGCGGGGTTTTCTCGCAAAACTGCAGGATTACGAGCCGGTGGATTTCTGGAGCCGGGCAGAATAGTAAGGACGGGGCGGACTTCGCTGTCAGGGAAGGGGACAGCGAAGCCCGCCCCGTTCGGCTGCACAGCAAAGAAAAAATACCCGCCCCGCTCGGCTGCACAGCAAAGAAAAATATCCGCCCCGTTCGGCTGCACGGATGAGAAAAAAACAGTTGACAAAAGAAAAAAAGCGCGGTATGATAACATTACACCAATCAATTGAGCTAAATCAAATTTAGAACAACCAAACAGAGGAGAACAACATGGACAAATACAGAGGAATCAAATTAGAGAATCAGTTATGTTTTCCTTTCTATGCAATTTCGCGGGAGATTATCAAGCGCTACAAGCCCGTCTTAGACCCGTTTCAGCTGACGTACACACAGTATATTACGATGCTGGTACTGTGGGAAAACGAGAGCATTACCTTCAAGGAACTTGGGCAGAAACTACACTTAGACTCCGGCACCATGACGCCGGTGGTCAGAAAATTAGAGCAGAGAAAGCTGATTTCAAAGTACCGCACGAAGGAGGACGACCGGGTTGTCATGGTGGAGCTGACCGATGAGGGACGCCGGTTAAAAGAGGAAATCGTGAAAGTGCCGGAGGCAATGGCATGCTGTATGAAGCTTGACAAGGAGGATGCAAAGCAGCTGAAGGAGCTATTGGATAAGATGCTGGAGCAGTTCTGACAAATTTTTCTGACTTTGTGGCAGCAGGGATGAATGGATGGAAACGAAAAATGGAAGATTATTAGGGAAAGGAGGGGATCGAATGAGTGAGCGTTATGACATTGCCATTATCGGCACAGGTCCGGCGGGACTGTCCGCTGCCCTCACCGCAAAAATCCGCAACAAGAGAATCCTGCTCATCGGCAGTAAGAACCTCAGCCCGAAGGTGCAGAAGGCGCATACCATCAAAAATTACCTCGGGCTCCCAGATATCGGCGGAGCGGAACTCGGCGCGCGTTTTGCGGAGCATCTTAAGGCGATGGAGATTGAGATTATGGATGAGATGGTCACGGCGGTCTACCGGATGGGAGACTTTTACCAGTTGCAGATTGCGGGAGAATTTTATCAGACTACATCTGTCATAATTGCAACCGGAGTCGATTTTGGGAAGCCTTATCCGGGTGAGGATGAATATCTGGGCAGGGGCGTGAGCTATTGCGCGACCTGTGATGCACCGCTATATAAGGGAAAGACGGCAGCAGTCGTCGGGTTTTCCAAAAAGGAGGAGCGGGAGGCTGCTTTTCTGGCGGAGGTGGCGGAGAAAGTCTACTATCTGCCAATCTATGAGGGCGATGCTGTACTCCCCGAAAAAGTTGAAGTGCTGCGCGAGAAGCCGCTTGAAATCAAGGGCGGCATGAAGGCAGAGACACTTGTGACAGACAGAAGAGAACTTGCGGTGGACGGTATTTTCTTACTTCGGGAGTGCGTCTCCCCGGGAAAATTGGTGCCGGGACTAAAGTTAGACGGCAATCACGTCGAAGTAGACAGAAAGATGGCGACGAATCTCGCGGGATGTTTTGCCTGCGGGGATATCACCGGCGCGCCGTATCAGTATATCAAAGCGGCGGGCGAGGGGAATGTGGCGGCACTTTCCGCCGTCAGCTATGTCGATCAAATGAAATAGAAAACAGGAGGATGATTCATTATGGTAAAGAAAGTAAACGAAACAACATTTAAGGCAGAGGCATTGAAAGGGGCAGCAGTGGTAGATTTTTCCGCGACATGGTGCGGACCGTGCCAAATGTTAGCACCTGTCATGGAGGAAGTATCTGAAAATTACAGTGACATCAGATTTTATAACGTCGATGTGGACGCAAACCCGGGGATTGCACAGGAGTACGGCATCACAAACATCCCGGCAGTCTTCTTTTTAAAGGATGGAAAAGTCGTAGACCGCCAGATCGGATTTTTCCCGAAGGAGCAGATGGAAGCGTGGATTAATCAGGCAAAATAGGACAGACGCAAAAAAGACAGCCCATGATTGGACTGTCTTTCTTCGTCTTATCCAAAATGCTTCCTGCGTAAAGAGGTAAGAGCTTCCCTTGCGTCCAAAAGAACACCCTCTGCAGCATATTCCTTTTCAGCTTCGCTGATTGCTACGTCTGTCCGCGCGGTCTCTATCATTTCCTCGTATGTTTCAATGCTCATAACCACCAAATCACCGTAGCCGTTCTTTGTGATGAAAAGTGGCTCGCGCCTTGCATGGCAAAGCTCAGAAATTTCTGTGGTATTTCTAAGATCTGTAATCGGTCTAATCTGCGGCATATTACGAGCCTCCTTTCTTGAACATTATTATAGCAGAATTATGTACAAGACACAAGGCGGTTATACCAAATCAAATGAGACAATGCATTTCTTTTTTGTGTGTTATATCGTCACGCTCAGTCCATATTTTTCCAGCCAGTCGTTGATCTGGATCACATAAGCCATGAGCTGCGGCGCTGCCATGAGCTGCCCGAACCACGGTTTTCCGTATTCCGCCGGGGATTTGAGAAAACGCAGCGTCCGCTCGCGATCCAGGAGGGGCAGAACCGGTGAGGACGGGGTGTCGAGAATCTGACGAAGTTTGTCGGACAACAGTTTTTCATAGCCCGGGTGATAGGTCTTCGGGTAAGGGCTCTTTTTGCGGTGCAGCAGTTCCGGCGGCAGCAAATCCTTGCAGGCGTCGCGCAGAAGCGCTTTCTCCACGCCGTTCTGGAATTTCATCGACCACGGGACACAGAAGACGTACTCGATGATGCGGTGGTCTGCGAACGGGACGCGCGCCTCGAGGCCGGAGTACATGCTCGTGCGGTCCATGCGGTTTAACAGGGTCTGCATGAACCACTTGATATTCAGATAAGAGATGTTTCTCCGGTTGAATTCCTCCGGCGTCTCCCCGTCGAGGTGCGGCGTCCGCGCAACGGACTCCTCGTAGCGGAAGTGGGAATAATTCTGCAGATCGAGCGAGCGCAGAGCCTCATCGGACAGAAGGACAGTCCGGGGAGTGACATCCGCCGACCACGGAAAACCGTCTTTTTCTAACAGTTCTTTCCGATAGAACCACGGATATCCGCCGAAAATCTCGTCGGCGCATTCCCCCGTCAGCGTCACCTTGTTGTGTTCTTTTACCAGCGAGCAAAAATACAACAGGGAGGCGTCTACATCCGTCATACCCGGCGCATCCTTCGCATCCACCGCGGTAAAGAGATGGTCGAAAAGCTGCTGTTCATCGCACTCTAAGTAGGTGTGGTTGGTGGCGCAGAAATCGAGCATCTTATTTACATACGGGAGATCGCGCTCCGGCTGGAAGGAATTCGACTGAAAATATTTGTCGTTCTCCTTAAAATCAAACGAGAAGGTGTTTAACGTCTTTCCCTTCTGGGCGAGGACGTTGGCGGCGATGGCGGTGACGATGCTCGAATCGATGCCGCCCGAGAGAAAACTGCACACCGGGACGTCGGAAACCATCTGCCGCGTCACGGCGTCCTCCACGAGAAAACGCACTTTTTCCACAGTCTGTGCATAAGTGTCCGTGTGTTCTACACAGGAGAGTTCCCAATAAGTCCGCTCCGAGAATCCGTCCGCGGAAAAAATTCCAAAATGCCCCGGTTTTATCTCCGCTACATTGGAAAAAACACTTTTCCCGGGAGTCACGGCCGGGCCGATTGCCAACACTTCCTGCAGGCTCTTGCGGTCAATCTCCGGGGAGAATCCAGGGTAGGAAAAGAGGGCTTTCGGTTCGGAGCCAAAGAGAAAAGCGTCCCCGAGGAATCCGTAGAACAGAGGTTTTACGCCGACGCGGTCCCGGTAGAGCAGCAGTTTTTCCACTCTGCCGTCCCAGATGGCGAAGGCGAAAATGCCGTTCAGCCGCGTGACAAAGTCCTCCCCCCAGCACAGGTAGGCAGATAGAATAACCTCCGTGTCGGAGGTGGTATCAAAGCGGTACCCTGCGGCCTCAAGTTCCCGCGAGAGTTCATCTGTATTGTAGATTTCCCCGTTGTAGACGATGGAGACAGGTGCGCCGTCCGGGAATTTCGTCATCGGTTGTCTGCCTTTTGCGAGGTCGCGGATGGAGAGCCTGCTGTGGGCCAGCCCCACATGGCTCGTCACAAACACGCCGTGTTCATCATCCCCGCGCCGGAAAAGCGTTGCGCGCATCCGCTCCGACACCGCCTCCCAGTAGGGTTTCTCCGGTAAAAAATCTTTTCTGTGATTGCAAAATCCTGCAATTCCGCACATAGTATCACCCCTTTGAAAATGGTCTGAAAAATAATTCACAATTAACGTTATTATATGCCAAAGGACCGGAAAAATTCCTGCCTTGCTGTATTGCTATCCACAGAAAAAGCCCCCGGCGGAACTTCCGCCGGGGGCTATAACTATATGTTACTTCATGATAACCTTGACAAATTTTTTCTTGCCGCGTTTGACCACAACGCCCTCGCCTTTGAAGAAATCGGCATTGTAGGTCGTCTTTACGTCGGTGACTTTCTCGTCGGCTACGGTGACGCCGCCCTGTTCCACGGCACGGCGCGCGTCGGAGCGGGTCTTGTCCAGTCCTGCGCGGACTAAGACAGCCATGATGTCCATGTCGCGCTCCGCAAAATCCTCCGCGGTCAGTTCCACCGTCGGCATATTTGCGGAATCTCCGGCGCCGGCAAAGAGTGCGTGGGAAGCTTCTCTCGCCTTTGTGGCCTCCTCCTCACCGTGGACAAGCTTTGTCAGTTCGAACGCGAGAATTTCCTTCGCATCGTTGAGTTTTGCGCCCTCCCAGCTCTCCATTGCGTCGATCTCCTCGAGCGGGAGGAAGGTCAGCATGCGGATGCAT
>CAZBUW010000109.1:0-9086 GCA_964495195.1 uncultured Roseburia sp. | reverse complement strand
TGAAAGATTTTTATGATATTTATTATCTTGCAAGGACTTTTGACTTCGATGGAGCAAAATTACAGACAGCAATTTTTGAAACCTTACAGCGGCGTGGAACGCCCTATGATAAGGATAGCTTCAAACGGATTGTTTCACTTGCCGAAGATGAGGATATGCAGAAACGATGGAAATATTTCTTGAAAAATATTAAAGATGATTCTCTTGAGTTTGCTGTCGTAATTGATGAGATACGGACTTTCCTTGAGCCTGTGTTTGAGGCGATAGTGAATGAAGATGAATGGCAAAACAGTTGGGACACTACAGTAATATGTTGGCATTGCACCTATTGACAAAGTTCATATTATGGATGAAGACTCTTTTGAGCAATTCACATTAGAATGGTTATATGGCTGTAAAAAATCAAAATATTCTTCTATTAGTAGAATTGGAGGTGCTGGTGATAAAGGTAGAGATGTTGTTGCATATCATAATGATGGCTCTGTAGATTACTATCAGTGTAAACACTACAATGTTGCTCTTATGCCAACAAATTATTATTTGGAATTAGGCAAGCTTTGTTATTATACTTACAAAAAAGAAATACCTGTACCGAAAGAATATTTTATTATTGCTTCTAATGATGTTGGTACTTCGCTTCAAGACTTGATAGATAATCCATCCACTCTCATTACAAAACTTATAGAGAATTGGGATACATATTGCAAAACTAAAATTACCAAAACTGTTGAAATTCCGTTGGACGCCCCTTTTCTTGATTATATAAATTCTTTTGATTTTACTATAATCAAAACATATCCTATCACTTAAAGAAAAGGAAGCAAAAAAGCCATCAGAAACTATGAGAAACACTTTATTTGAAAATATTGTTGATAATCAAAAAGGAATACAAACAATTGTAGTTGAAAAACGGGATACCAGATATTGACTATAAAGATACTAATATAATTCATTTTACAAAGAAAAAAAATGACGGAAGATATGGCTATTTACATACGCTGAACAACCTACTATTATCGGACAAGGTAACGCACATAAAACTCAACCTCTATTGTGCTATTCAAAGGCAACAAAGACTTACATTCTAAATCATAGAGAGACCGAGCCGCATATTCTTGCTGCCACAAGAATATGCGGCTCGGTTATAGTATTTATTTGTAGATTAATTCATTTAAAACAGTTTCTTCAGCTTGCTGCCTAATACAATTCATTTTTCTAACCCATTCCATAGGACTGTCAGCCTTCATCTGTTCAGTAATACCCTGTGTTGTTTTTAACTGTTTTACAATCCGACAAAAACGTTCCCGTACTTGTTTATCAATCTCGTAAAGATATTCATTAAGCTTTCCACTTGTAAGTACCACCTAACTGTTTAAATAAAGATTTTATTGTAGTTTCCTCCATAATGTTTTTGATTTGCTACAAATTCATCATATCCACCCGTCATTACAAATACTTATAGATTATTTTATCTGATACAAATATATACCACATATGCGGCGTAGATGAGCAGCATTGCGATTCCCTCGCCGCGCCCAATCTTGTTTTTCGTCCACGCAAAAACCCACACGAGCGCGCTGACTGCGATTAAGATTACAATGTCAATGACATTTTCCACCAGGAACTCAATCGGGCTGATGGCTGCTGCGATTCCAAGTACAAACAGGATATTGAAGATGTTGGAACCGATAACGTTTCCGAGCGCCATGTCGACCTCTCCCTTTCTCGCCGCCACGATGGAGGTGACAAGCTCCGGAAGGCTGGTTCCAAAGGCAACGACCGTAAGTCCAATCAGAGTCTGGCTGAGTCCTAAGTTTTCTGCAATCACGGAAGCCCCATCCACGACGAAATCTCCGCCGAAAGCGATTGCTGCCGCTCCGCCGACAATGTAAACGATACATTGCCAGACCGGAAGAATATGATATTCCTCACCGTTGTCCTCACTGTTTGCGCGGGCCTTTAGCGCTGATGTTACCATCCATGCCAAAAATCCTGCAAACAGAATCAAAAGAATGATACCGTCGACTCTGCCGAGCGTCATGCTGATGTATCCGCCTGCCATCAGGACAATAGCACAGATGATGGAGAACGGAAACTCTTTTTTCAATGTATTCGCCTGCACTGCCAACGGCGCAAAGAGTGCACACGCTCCACAGACAACCATCAGGTTAAAGATATTAGAGCCGACCGCGTTGCTGACGGCAAGCGAGTTGTTGTTTGTAATCGACGCCGTGACGCTGACCGCACACTCCGGGAGACTCGTTCCCATTGCGACGATCGTAAGTCCGATGATGATGGACGGTACGCGCAGTCTTTTTGCCACGGAGGAACTTCCCTCGACAAAAAAGTCCGCCCCTTTGACTAACAGCACAAATCCGATTAGTAAGATCACAATTGCTTTTACGTTTTCTAACATGTTCCTTTTCCTCTCTTTTTTTCATACTTGTTTGTTACAGTGTCAAAATACCCAAATGCTCCAGCAGAATCTTGAGTCCGATGAGCACGAGAATGATGCCGCCCGCAAGTTCCGCTTTTTTCTTGTATCTATTTCCAAAGAAGTTTCCCACATAGACCCCGATAATTGAAATTACAAATGTGGTTACTCCGATAATTGTAATCGCCTCTACGATCGGATAATTTAAGAAGGCGAATGTAACGCCGACTGCCAATGCGTCAATGCTGGTCGCGATCGCCAGAAGGAACATCTCCCTTATCTTGAGCGGTGGGTCCATCTGCTCAATCTCAATGTCCTCGTCGCCGGCTTCGAGTGCTTCTTTTATCATTTTTCCACCAATCAGCGCTAATAATACAAAGGCGATCCAATGATCGATGTTGGCGATGTACTCCTCGAACTGAATTCCTAACGCCCAGCCGATGAGCGGCATCAGCGCCTGAAAGCCTCCGAAAAAAAGTCCGATGACAAGCGCCTGCTTCCTGTTCACTTTTCGCATGGAGAGCCCCTTGCAGATTGATACGGCAAAGGCGTCCATCGCCAGGCCGACGCCCATCAAAAATAATACAATATATAGTGACATATTCTGAATATCCTCACTTTCTTTTGTTGACACCCGAATCCTATACAAAAAAATGAGACCTATGTATGTCGGAAAAAATAACTTTCCCGGCATACATGAGTCTCATTCTTTAAGATTTGCCAGGTGGCTGCACTGCAAAAGCAGCACGGCAACACCGGTATGTTGACAAATCACGTATTCACGCGAACTACTCCCTCACGGAATGATTCATAATCGGCGGTTTTACAACCTGTTTCTTTACTATAAAGCACCTGAGAATTTTTGTCAATTAGTTTTTTAATTTTTAGTAACAGTTCAGCCATGGCATATCGCACAGGCGAATCATGCTCGCATGAATGAGAATGTGCGATATGCCATGAGCGGAGCGCCGGATTATGAGCAAAGTTAGCTGCGAAGCAGCGGAAAAGCACCGCAGGTGCGTCTTTGCGAATGGCGCGGGCTGAACTGTTACGAATATTTTTATGCGAGCAGCGCCATAATCTCGTCCTTCGTAAATCCGATGGAATCCATTCCGTCGCCTTCGAGCACCTGCTCGGCGAGATGTTTTTTCTTCTCCTGAATCTGAACAATCTTCTCCTCGATTGTTCCCTCGGAGACGAGTTTGTATACGGTGACGATATTCTTCTGTCCGATGCGGTGCGCGCGGTCGGTCGCCTGATTCTGGACTGCGACGTTCCACCACGGGTCGTAGTGGATGACGATGTCCGCCGAAGTCAGGTTCAGTCCCGTGCCTCCCGCCTTTAAGGAGATGCAAAAGACGGAGGTGTCATCCTGATTAAAGCTCTCAACCATCTGCATACGTTTCTCCTTATTGACGGAGCCGGTCAGCTTGAAGAAGGAGATTCCCGCCTTGTCTAACCGCTCGCAGAGGCGGTCTAACATGCTGGTAAACTGGGAGAACAGCAAAACCTTGTGCCCGCCGTTTACTGCATTCTCGATCAACTCCATACACATGTCGCTCTTTGCGCTCTCGCCTGCGTAATCCTCGAAGAGGAGCGCCGGATCGCAGCAGAGCTGACGGAGTTTGGTGAGCTCTGCAAGAATCTGGAACTTCTCTGTCTTGAATTCCGCATCGCTCTTCTTCTCGAGCATCTGCCGCATGTTCTGCACATGCGCGTCGTAGAGGGCAAGCTGCTCGCCGCCTAATTTTGCAAAAACGTTCTCTTCGAGTTTCTCCGGGAGATCTTTTAGCACATCGCCCTTCAATCGGCGCAGGATGAACGGGCGTATCATGCGCTGTAAGCGCTCCATCTTGTTGGCGTCCTGATTCTGGACAATCGGAAGTTCAATCTCCTCCCGGAACTTCTGGTAAGTGTATAAAAATCCCGGCATCAGGTAATCAAAGATACTCCACAGCTCACTGAGGCGGTTTTCAATCGGAGTTCCGGTCAGCGCCAGTTTAAATCCGGCAGTGATCTGCTTGACGCCCTTCGCCGCCTGCGTTCCCGCGTTCTTGATATACTGTGCCTCGTCGATAACCTGAATGGAGAAGATGATGTCCTTGTAGTGCTCCACATCGCGCTTCAACAGGTCGTAGGAGGTGATTAAAATCTGCCCCTCCCTCGTGCCCTTGATGATGTCCTTCCGCTCCGGCGCGCTCCCCGTAATCAGCACGGTCTCAAGCTCCGGTGCGAAGCGCTCCACTTCCTTCTGCCAGTTGTAGACGAGGGAAGCCGGACAGACGATCAGGGAGCGGCGCGGCTCTTTTTCCCCTGCGTCGCACTCCTCTTTCTCGGAGACCAAAAGACTGATGACCTGCAGCGTCTTTCCGAGACCCATATCGTCCGCTAAGATTCCGCCAAAGCCGTTTTCACGCAGCGTCTTTAACCACATAAAACCGTTCTTCTGGTAGCTTCGCATGACATTTTTCAAAGAATCCGCCACCTCGAAATCGCTGTCCTCGATGGTCTTCATGTCGCGGACCATCGCCTTGAATTCCTTGTTTTTCTCGACGGTCAGAAGATTCATGTTCTTTAATGACGCGTCAAGATACATTGCGCGGTATTTCGGTACAAGAACGGTTCCCTTCTTGAGGTTCGCCTCGGTCAGGCGAAGATCCTCGCTAATCTCCGCGAGCAGGCTGACACCGTCCTCGGTCACATCCAAAAAGTCTCCGTTCTTCAAACGGATATATTTTTTCTTGCGGTCATACTTCGAGAGCAGGTAGGCAAGCTCATCGCCCGGCATCTCCGGAGAGTGAATCTGCAGTTCAAGCAGGTCGCTCTTTAAGTTCACGCCGACCTCGACACTCGGCGAGGATACGACTTTCAGGCCGCGGAACGCCTCGCTGGTGTAGATGGACATGAAGCTGCTCAGGCGCGCAAGCCCGCCTGAGATGAGCTGATAGAGCATATCTTCATCTTTTTTCAGGATAAAAAGTGTCCCGCTGGCATCCTTCTCGTTAAAATACGGCTCGACGAGACTGCGAATACGAAGCTCCTCGGACATGTCGCGCACCTCTCCGGTCTTTACCTTCGACAGTACATTGTATTTTTGTGCGCCGTAGACGGACACTAGCTTGGCTCCAATCAAATCGTGCGCTTTCCGGTCCAGGAAAAGCTCAAACTCCGGCTTCGGCGGCACATACAGCGTCTCATCGAACCCGTCGGACTGCACGAGGAAATGCTCCCTAACCTGCGGGAGCAGATCGCGGCAGAACACCGGCAGCTCCTCCATGCCAACAAAGCATTCATTTCCAATCTGTCTGGTCAAAAACTCGAAGAACTCCGACATGTTTTCCTTGAACTCCGGTTTCGTCCTCTGGAGAATGCCGCCGTCGTAGAAGTAGTAGTAGTCGCGCCCGGTGATGAGATTTAAATCCTCGAGAATGACATAGACTCCGTCCGTGCATCCGCGCAGGGTGAGCTGCGGCACCTTCGGCTCCTCCGCCATCTGGTACGGGAGCTCCTCGTCGTAACCTAGCGTTGCAAAAAAGGTGTCGTCCCCCATCGCCGCAAAGAACCGGTCGATTCCTAATGCGTCGAGCTCCATCGTGCGCTCAAAACTGCCCGAATGGACATAGTACGCATGGAACTGACTCTGGCGTTTTTTGTCCTCGTCCTGCTCCCGCATAAAACTGATCATCCTCTGGCCGTGTTCGCTGAATGCGTTCATATTGTGGTAAAAATCTAATTTTTTTCCATAGTGCACCTTCTCGCTGGTGTGGATGGAGTAGAGGAATGCAGAAATGTTCTTGAGCACATATTTGTGCTCCATTCCAATCTTAAACTCCAATCTCGCATAACCATAATCCAGCTCAAAATGCGGCTCTAAATCCACTTTTCCATAGATGGTTTCCGGCAGCATGTACACCGTGTTCGCGCGGAGCGCATACTGGTTCAGCAGATTTTTCAGACCGTTCGTCGTCGTGTGCGAAAGCTGCTCGAGTTCCTCCTCCTGCCCCTCCGACACCGCTTTCCCGTTGCGGGCGTCAATGATATCCTTCGGGGTTCTTTTATTGATATAGGTCATCAGCACTGCCACGCAGTGTTTACAAAGACCATTGTAGTTGTAAAATGCATCGCATTCACAGGAGTAGGACTGAATATCGCCAAACTCCTCATCGATGGTGGCTTTGACCTGATAGCTGTTCGCCAGCGTTCCGTCTACTCTTGCTGTGATATCCGCCACCGGTAAATTCTCCACGGTATAAATCTCATGGCGAAATTCTTTTACCGCTCCTCTTTCATAATAATCTTTTCCCTTCCGGAATGTCGCCGGAAAAGCCTCCTCACGGATGTCCGATAAACTAAACATCGTCACCCTTCCTCCTTGTTAGTACTTATATCCGCTCTTAAAACGTCATTTCTCCATTTTATCATAGAAAGTGAAAAAAAGGACAGGATTTTTCAATCTGGGCTAGAAAAATCCTGTCACTTTTTTCTGATTTTTTTGTACAATTTGACGTAACCAACGCGCGCCACAAGGCGCGCCCGCCAAAAAAGATGTTCCGTGCGTTCCCGGAACACCTTTTTGGCAATCCTATCCCTGCGCTTTCTGCCGGAGTAAAAAACGCTTGTGATACTTAATCTTTGCGTACTCTGAAATCTGCTTCATGTAAATTACGTCGTAGGCTCCGCCTACCGCCCCCACAACCGGAATGCCCTGCAAAAATTTCATGTACAAAAGTTCCTTCGAGAGCATCCCGCTCGTCCGCACAATCTGCTCCTCCCTCGAATACGCTTCCCCAAGCTGCGGCGTGCGCAGAAAACTCTCAATCTTACTGTCCGCCTCGGCAAAATGATCGCCGTATGATACCGCGCCCTCAATCAGCAGGAGAATAAAATACTTTTCCGCCTCAGATTCATAGTCGAAGCCATAATGCAGTGCTATCTCGTAGACGCTTTTTAACATCATCCCGGTGAACACCGGAATGTCGGGAAGCCCAACTCCTAACACCCCCATTCCGATGCCGGAGACGCCGGACAGCAGCATATTTTTCGCTCCGGCCCGGTTGGCGTTCTGTGTAAATTTGTGCAGCGATTTGCGGCTGCCGTGCACCTCGTTGGCATAGAGATTTACCTTGAACTCTTTTTCCAACATATCTTTGTTGTAGGTCTTCTCGATTACGCCCGTCCCTTTTTCAAAAATCAGATGGAACGACTTTTCAAATGCAGCATCTAACGTCTGCTGTAGTTTGTCCGGTACTTTTTCTGCAATCAGCTTATTTAAGGCGGATTCTTTTCGCAGCTTTCTCTTCTCTCCAAAAGACCGCTCTCTTTTCTGCAAATCGTCCCACTCCCGCTCGGTTGGTGTCCTCCGTTTTCTTCCCGATATCTCCATAAAAATAACCTCCCTTGCAGATTACCGTCTGGCACTGCTCATTGCCTACGCGGACATTTTATCATAGAAAACGAAAAAAGGGACAATAAAATTTATTACGCTTATCTTTAATATGATTTCTCAACCCAATCAGGTGCAACTGCTTCCAAAAATCTGGTATCCATCACAGATGTGCCGTCAATCTCCTGCGGAATGGAACCAATCTCCTTATAATACGGAATCTCGCTATTGAATGTATTAACCCACTCCTCTGTAAATTCCATAGAATATTTCATTGATTTCATATTAGCAAGAGCAATATCTGCTGAGGAAAGCCCCATTGTCTCATAGGTAAGTTCTGCAAGCTCCTCCAAATTTGCCTCGTCTTCCATATCGACTTCCGCCTTTGCCAGCGCCCACATAATCGCCGCAACTGTGTTTGGATTTTCACGACAGTATTTTTCAGTCGCATAGAATGTATAACCGCAAATATAAAGTCCACTCAATTCCTCATTTTTTGCAAAATCATAAGAGCCGTTCAAAATCTCGATACCGCCTGCCTCGATTGCCTGTGCGCAATAAGGCTGCCAGGTGAACAATGCATCTACCTCACCGTTCATAAAAGATGCCAGTCCATCGGACGGTGCAGTATTCACAATATTTAGTGCCTCATAATCCATTCCATACTTTTCACAGATATTCTTAAGCGTACGTGTTACCACTGCTGCATTCGTCAATGTGATTGTTTTATCCTTGATATCCTCCACATTCTTGATGCCGCTCTCCGGCGTTGCAATCAATGACAGTGTTCCACTGGCATCACCCAGGGAAGCAAGTACCTTACAATCAACGTCATATGCCTCCACCTGCATTGGATTTGCCCATGAACCAAACGCTAAATCAATATCTCCGGATATCATAGCCGTTGGAATGTCGCTCGCCGTCTGATACCACGTAAGTTCAACGTCTAATCCCGCCTCATCGAAATACCCCTTTTCTTCTGCAACTACTAATTGGGCCGCCATCTGGTAATCTCTTCCCGAATGAATGGTCACCTTTGTCTGTTCCGGTGCACCGCTGGGTTTGCACAAACCATTTTCATCCGCTTCTCCAACTTCAATCTTCACAGCTTTTGCCTCGACATTCTCCGCTGTCTGCTGACCCTCACTGTTTCCACAGCCCGTCAACAGAGCTGCACACAACAACATCATTAAACTCACTTTCTTTTTCATATAACGCTTCCTCCTATCTCAAAATTTGAAATTTGTCAATATATCTCCCGATATATTT
>CAZBUW010000108.1:0-9229 GCA_964495195.1 uncultured Roseburia sp. | reverse complement strand
CTTATTGATTGAGTTAGAAGCTCAAATTTTATAAGTTGGTTCCTTTATAACCAAATTGCGCCACGCGCAGACTTGTGAAACGGTCAATAAGAGTAGTAAAAGTATGATTGCTATTAGACTCTGACAATTGTTCTATCCCCATGATTTTTGGAAGCAAGCTGTGCATGCAGCTTGCTTTTTTTGTTATGGCGACAACCGCTAAGCAAATCGTATACGGAAACATCTCTTTGAGCAAGTGGTATTATCTGGAAAAGGAACCTTCGGTTAGGAAGGGGTAATTTGAAAAATGAATCAGCAAAAGACAGAACATCTTCTGGACCAGAGCCGTGCACCGATCCATGAGGCATTGGAGAATTTCCGCCAGATGCGCGTCGTTCCGTTCGATGTTCCGGGGCATAAAAGAGGACGCGGCAACCCTGAGCTCACTGCCTTTTTAGGACAGCAGTGCGTCTCGGTCGACGTCAACAGCATGAAACCGCTCGACAATCTCTGCCATCCAATCTCGGTCATCCGGGAGGCGGAGATGCTTGCAGCGCAGGCTTTTGGCGCCGCGGAGGCTTTTCTCATGGTCGGTGGAACTACAAGTGCAGTTCAAAGTATGGTCCTCACCGCCTGCAAGCGCGGCGATGAGATTATTCTCCCCCGCAACGTGCACCGCAGCGTCATCAACGCGCTCGTACTCTGCGGAGCCGTTCCGGTCTACGTCAACCCCGAGGTGGACCACCGCCTCGGCATCTCGCTCGGCATGAAGCGCGAACAGGTCGCAAAGGCGATTGCGGAACATCCAAATGCAGTCGCCGTACTCGTCAACAACCCGACCTACTACGGCATCTGCTCCGATCTGCGCGAGATTGTAAAACTGGCTCACGACCACGGAATGCTCTGTCTCGCCGATGAAGCGCACGGCACGCATTTCTACTTTGGCAAAAATCTGCCGGTCTCCGCGATGGAGGCCGGCGCCGACATGGCATCCGTGTCCATGCATAAAAGCGGCGGCAGCCTGACCCAGTCGAGTTTTCTCCTCGCGGGACCGAACGTCCATGCAGGCTATGTCCGCCAGATCATCAATCTGACACAGACAACCTCGGGAAGTTACCTTCTGATGAGCAGCCTCGATATCTCGCGCCGCAACTTAGCGCTGCGCGGGGATAAGATTTTTGAGCAGGTACGAAACATTGCGGAGTACGCCAGAGCGGAGATCAACGCCATCGGCGGCTACTACGCCTTCGGCCCTGAGATAATCAACGGCAACTCCATCTACGATTTCGACCCGATTAAGCTGAGCATCCACACACTCGACATCGGGCTCGCGGGAATCGAGGTCTACGACCTGCTGCGCGATGACTATGACATCCAGATTGAATTCGGGGATATCGGCAACATTCTTGCCTACCTCTCCATCGGCGACCGGATTCAGGAGGTGGAACGCCTCGTGAGTGCACTCTCCGATATCAGACGCCGCTACCAGCGGGATAAAAACGGTCTCTTAAGTCAGGAGTACATCGATCCGCAGGTCATCGCCAGCCCGCAGGAAGCCTTCTACGCCAAGAAGGAGAGCCTGCCGATTGCAGACACGGAGGGGCGCGTCTGCAGTGAATTCGTTATGTGCTACCCGCCGGGCATACCGATTTTAGCCCCGGGCGAAAAAATCACCCGCGACATCCTCAACTACATCCTCTACGCCAAAGAGAAGGGATGCAGCATGACCGGCCCGGAGGACCCGGATATCGAGCACCTGAACGTCATCAAATAGATTTCCGGGCAGCGCCGGCGCGGTGCCATTACGCCGTGGCAAACGGAACACCGGCACCGGAAAAACAGAAAGGGAATAGACATGGATTTATGGTTTAGTGAAATGCACACTCCGGATGTCAAACTGAGCATCCGCGTCGACCGCCAGCTTTTTTCCAAAGAGAGCGATTACCAGCGAATCGACATCTTTGAAAGCTACGAGTTTGGTCGGATTTTAGCGCTCGACGGCAACATCATGCTGACGGAGCGCGACGAATTTATCTACAATGAAATGATTGTGCACGTGCCGATGGCCGTACATAAAAATATTCAAAAAGTCCTCGTCATAGGAGCGGGCGACGGCGGCGTGGTCAAGGAGCTGACCCGGTACGAGCGCATCACCCACATCGACTTAGTGGAAATGGACCCGATGGTAATCGAGGCGTGCCGCCAATACCTCCCGGGCAACGTCTGCCAGCTCGACGACGAGCGCGTCTTCATCCACTTTGAAAACGCACTCAAGTTCATGCGCTTCCGCGAAAATGAGTACGACCTCATCATCGTGGACTCCAACGATCCATATGGTCCGTCGGAGGGACTTTTTACCAAGGAATTCTACGGGAACTGCTACAAATCATTGAAGGAGGACGGCATCTTAGTGAACCAGCAGGGAAGCCCCTTCTACAAGCAGGATGCGGACGCGATGCAGCGGAGCCACAAGCGGATTGCGAACACGTTTCCAATCAGCCGCGTCTACCAGGCTCACATCCCGACCTACGCCGCCGGATACTGGCTCTTCGGCTTTGCCAGTAAAAAATATCATCCGGTGGACGATCTTGACGCCGAGAGCTGGGATGCCCTGCACCTGCGCACAAAATATTACACAACGCGCCTCCACAGGGGAGCGTTCTATCTGCCCGCCTTTCTCGAGGAAATGCTTGAGGCAGTGGAGTAAATGCACTGTGCCGGACTGCGGCGCACACTTTTTAGCTGCCCGGTCGCCTGACCGCGGTGCAGAGATTGGAGACCTATATGAAAAAAAATGTTGAAACTTTTCTCGCCTGTGACGCGGAGTATAAAGACGCTGCCCTCGTGCTCTTCGGCGCGCCGTTCGACAGCACCACGAGCTACCGCCCGGGTGCGCGCTTCGGCTCGGGCGCAATCCGCCACGAGAGTTACGGGCTTGAGACATACAGTCCTTATCAGGACCTGGATTTGGAAGATTATCCGGTTTTCGACAGCGGGGATTTAGAGCTGTGCTTCGGCTCCTCCGAACTCGCCCTCGCCGATATCGAATCACACACGAGACAGATTCTCTCCGACGGCAAGCTGCCGCTCATGTTGGGCGGAGAACATCTCGTGACCTTAGGCGCTGTCCGCGCCTGTCTGGAAAAATATCCCGATCTGCACATCATCCATTTCGATGCACACGCAGATCTACGTGAGGAATATCTCGGCGTGCCGCTGAGCCACGCCTGCGTCTTACGGCGCTGCCATGATCTGATCGGGGACGGGCGGATTCACCAGTTCTGTATTCGCAGCGGGGAGCGAAGCGAGTTCGCCTTCGCCAAAGAACACACCGATTTGCACAAATTCAACTTCCACGGGTTGAGAGACACCTTAGACGCCATCGGGGACGCGCCGGTCTATTTTACCATCGACCTCGACTGCCTCGACCCTTCCGCCTTTCCGGGAACAGGAACGCCGGAGGCCGGGGGCGTGAGCTTTTCGGAATTGCTCGACGCCATGTGCACTGTTTCAAAATCAAACGTAGTTGCATGTGATGTCAACGAACTTGCGCCGATGCTCGATACGAGCGGCGCAAGCACAGCCTTAGCCTGCAAAGTGGTGAGAGAACTGATGCTGGCACTTTTAAATCAATAACAATTTGGAGGATTACTATGAGCAGAGTATTAATTATCGGATGCGGCGGCGTTGCCTCCGTAGCCATTCAGAAATGTTGTCAGGTGAGCGAGGTTTTCACAGAGATCTGTATCGCGAGCCGCACCAAGGCAAAGTGCAACGCTTTGGCTGAAAAACTCGCGGGCAAGACCGCGACTAAGATTACCACGGCAAAAGTGGACGCCGACAAGGTGGAGGAAGTCATCGCTTTAATCGAAGACTACAAACCGGAACTTGTCATGAACATCGCCCTTCCGTATCAGGATCTGACGATTATGGACGCCTGCCTCGCATGCGGCGTCAACTACATGGATACCGCAAACTACGAGCCGGAGGACATCGAGGACCCGGAATGGAAATCCGTCTATGAAAAGCGCTGTAAGGAGGAAGGTTTTTCCGCCTATTTCGACTACTCCTGGCAGTGGGCATACCGCAAGAAATTCGAGGACGCCGGTCTCACCGCGCTGCTCGGCTCCGGTTTTGACCCGGGTGTGACACAGGCCTACTGTGCTTACGCCTTAAAGCATGAATTCGACCAGATTGACACCATCGACATCTTAGATTGCAACGGCGGCGACCACGGCTATCCGTTCGCCACAAATTTCAATCCGGAAATCAACCTCCGCGAAGTCTCCGCCCCGGGAAGCTACTGGGAGAACGGACATTGGGTGGAGATTCCTGCCATGAGCATCAAGCGCGAATACCATTTTGACCAGGTGGGCGTCAAGGATATGTACCTGCTCCATCATGAGGAAATTGAGTCTCTCGCACAGACAATTCCGGGCGTCAAGAGAATCCGTTTCTTCATGACCTTCGGCCAGAGCTATCTCACACACATGAACTGTCTCGAAAACGTGGGGATGCTCTCCACGATACCAATCAACTACGAGGGCAAAGAGATTGTACCAATCCAGTTCTTAAAAGCACTGCTCCCGGATCCGGCAAGCCTCGGTCCACGCACTGTCGGCAAGACGAACATCGGATGCATTTTTACCGGAACCAAGGACGGAAAACCGAAGACCTACTACATCTACAATGTCTGCGACCACCAGGAGTGCTACCGTGAAGTCGGCTCACAGGCGATCTCCTACACCACAGGTGTCCCTGCGATGTGCGGCGCACTCATGCTTTTGACAAAGAAATGGAACAAACCGGGCGTCTACACCGTCGAGGAGTTCGATCCTGATCCATACATCGAAGCGCTCGACAAATACGGGCTTCCTCATCAGGAAAACTTTGCGCCGGTGCTGGTAGATTAATTATCGATTGCGCGGCGTCTGAGCTTTTGAGGCTCCGGCGTCTGCACCCGCCGGAAATAGGGAGGTAACGTCGACATGACTGACAGAGAAGAACGAATACTAGAAAACAAAGAGCTTCGCACGCCCTGCTATATCCTGGACGAGGCGAGGCTCATAGAAAACGGCAAGCTGTTGCAGGGGGTTCAGGAGCGGACCGGCTGTAAGATTCTGCTGGCACAGAAGGCTTTTTCCAACTACGACCTCTACCCTGCCCTCGCGCCGTACCTCGCCGGGACGGAGGCGAGCGGTCTCTACGAGGCAAGACTCGGAAAAGAGGAGATGCCGGGAAAAGAATGCCACGTCTTCTGCGGCGCCTACCGCGAGGATGAGTTTGAAGAACTGCTCCGGTACGCAGACCACATCGTCTTTAACAGCCCGAATCAATTGCAACAGTTTGGCGTGCGCGCAAAAGCCGCCGGAAAAGAGATCGGGCTCCGCATCAACCCGGAGTGTTCCACGCAGGAAGGACATGAAATCTACGACCCGTGCGCACCGGGCAGCCGCCTCGGCACGACGAAAGCGCAGTGGGACGAACGGATGACGCCGGAGCTGATCGCCCTTTTGGACGGTCTGCATTTTCACACGCTCTGCGAGCAGAATTCTGATGATTTGGAGCGAACGTTATCCACATTCGAGGCAAATTTCGGACCATATTTGCACAATGTGAAGTGGTTAAACATGGGAGGCGGACACCACATCACGCGGGAGGATTACGATATTCCCCTCTTGGAAAAGTGCATTCTTCACATGAAAGAGACCTATAATCTACAGATTTATTTAGAGCCGGGGGAGGCGGTTGCCCTGAATGCCGGATATCTATGTACAACCGTACTTGATATTGTTCAAAACGGCGACTACTCCCTCGCAATCCTCGATATGTCCGCCGCCTGCCACACGCCGGATGTCATCGAGATGCCGTACCGGCCGCCGCTTCGCGGGGCACTGCCGATTGAACATCCGGTATTCCCCGACCGTGGCGCCGGATATTTTTCCTACCGGCTCGGCGGTCCGACCTGCCTCTCCGGCGACATCGTGGGCGACTACTGTTTTCCAAAACCGCTAAAAACCGGCGACCGCCTGCTCTTTGGCGATATGGCAATCTACTCGACCGTCAAGAACAACACCTTCAACGGAATGCCGCTGCCGGACATCTGGGTGATGCACACGGATGCGGCAATCCGCAACGACAACACACGCGGCTCTGGCGCGGCGGCTCTCGGCGCGGGTGCGACGGACGCAGCGGACGCGGCGTCAACGGGTGCCCGGGGGCGTTTTGAGCGGATTGCGCACTTTGGCTATGAAGATTTTAAATATCGTCTGGGAAGCCGGCGCTGACTAATTCGTATCAGCGCCCTTCACTGCCCAACGCATCTTTGTGGAGCGCGCTCTGCTGTTGCGGTTGCACTCCTCCTTCGACGGACGGATGACGTCCTCTGAAATCTCTGAATAGACGCCGGCTTTTTTCATCTGCTTGAAGGAGCGCTTTACAAGGCGGTCCTCCCCGGAGTGGAACGTTAAGATTGCGACTCTGCCGCCCGGGGCAAGCACATCCGGCAATTTCTCCAGAAACATCTCCAACACTTCAAATTCACTGTTCACATCGATGCGGAGCGCCTGGAAAACGCGGGCGCAGGATTTCTTTACCGCCTCCCTGCGGTCTTTTTCCGGAAGGAAGGACAGCGCCTCCCCGATGGCGCCTTTCAACTGTGTCGTCGTCTCGATTGGCTTGCCGCGGCGCTGGTAATTCTTCACAACTTTCGCAATCTCCGCAGCGTAAGGCTCGTCCGAATTCTCGACCATCATCCCCTCAAACTCTTCCTGCGTCACCTCGCGGAGACGTTCCGCTGCCGAAGTCCCGGTCTGCGGATTCAGGCGGAGGTCGAGAGGTCCCTCCTGCTTGTAGGTAAAGCCGCGCTCCGGGTTATCAATCTGCATGGAGGAGACACCGAGGTCCGCCATCATAAAATCAAACGGACCGTACTCTGCCGCCACCTCGTCGATGTAGGCAAAATTCTTCTGGATAATCGTCAGAATCTCCTCGCCGTATCCTGCCTCCTTTAAGCGCGCCCGCGTCTTTTCCATCTCGATCGGGTCGATGTCGAGGGAACACAAGTGTCCCTGCCCCTGCAGTTTTTCCAGCATAGCGCGCGTGTGTCCGCCATACCCTAAAGTGGCGTCTAGCCCCCTTTGCCCCGGCTGAATCTGTAAAAAGTCAAGAATTTCATTCACCATGATTGAGATGTGCATCCCGGCAGGCGTTCCGCCCTTGCGGATGACTTTCTCGATCGTATCCTTATACTTCTCCGGGTCATGCTCCTTGTACTTCTCCTGATAAGTCCTCGGGTGAGTCCCCTTATAGCGCACCCGGCGCTTGTGCTGCTGTTCTTCCATGTCTCTACCATACCTTTCTGATTTCCGATTCGCTAAAAAGACGCATGGTTTACAATTTGCTATTCCATGCGCCTTTACAATGCGCCTCATGGACGCAATGTTATTTTGGTATTAAATTATTTCGCTGATTATATCAACTGCATAAACCTTAGCTTCAATTTCTTTCAACTCCTCAAATGACAATGACGGAACATAATCCGCAATTTCTTCTAGTGATAATCTGCCTTTTCTTATCATTCTTTCGGCTGTTTCCCTGTCTTTCTTATGAGAGATATCATGCGTAAGAGTATTTTCCATATCCTTCCAATAAGTTTTCATAATCTGCTCGTCATCAAATAAACTCATCATAATCGTCACAACCTCCTTTTCTCTGCTAATCAGATACTCCTTTAGGATGTTCCTATCCTTGCAAATACGGATTGTTTCTTTAACTGTCTGCTCTGTCATGCCATACAGTTTTCTCTGTTCATCAAAAACTTTACAAAAAATAATGTATTGGTTAATGATGTCCTCCGTGTCGCTCTCATAAATAACTTTTGCCTTTATCTCGATATCAATATCCGCACCGTCAAAAAATTCCTGTGATAAAGATATGGTATCGGGTTTTCTGCCTCTATTGCCTGTATAGATAATATACAATTCAGGCTTCGGCATTTTTACCTTTGTGCTTTTATATAGACTCTGTGATGTCCTCTCAAAATATTCATGGTAACTTTGTGCTAAATACAATAATATTCTGATTAGAATATTTACCGTCCACGAGGATTGCGCTTCCAAAAGCAACAGCAATTTGTTATTGCCCACCATGATACCCAAATCGTTATACAGATTATCTGTCAATACATTATCTATTGTAACAATATCCAATGTATCCTCCGTTGCGTCTGTATCTTCTGGGTGTAATGTTTTATACAGCTTCAACAAATTCTTTTTATCTTGGAAAAGGTCTAAAAACACACTGTTTTTGGCGGTACGCTTTGCCATGGGCTGCAAGTCGTCCACACTCATCACCTCTATTTCTCTTGCTATACCTTAATTATACAGAAAAATGTTCGTGTTTACAATGAGTTTCACATTAAAATTCTTTCGCTCTCTGCAATCCGGACTTTTCACGCTCCATCATGAAAAGAGCAGCCGGCAAAATTCCCGCGAAAATCATTTACAGTACTTTTTTCCCATGATATAATGAGCGTAAGCGAGAAGAACACGCTTGCTCGTTCGGCGAGCGGCAAACAGAAAGGAAGGTGGCTTTGCCTATGACAATCGGTGCTATCCCGGGATATTCCCCCTATTCACCTACAACAAATGTCAATCAGAAAACTCCGGTCGGGGAGCAACCCGATGAAGTAAAAAAAGCCGGGCGCAAATCGTCCCCGGCGGAGTGCGAAACGTGTAAGAACCGCAAATATCAGGATGGTTCAAATGAAGGCAACGTATCTTTCAAGGCTGCTGCCCACATTTCACCAAATGCCGCCGGCTCCGCCGTGCGTGCACACGAGGGCGAGCATGTCTCCAACGCGTACGCCAAAGCGGAGAAGGGAAACGGCAAGGTCGTAAACGCTTCCGTCTCCATCCACACCGCAGTCTGCCCGGAATGCGGACGGACTTACGTGTCCGGCGGAACTACCAACACGACCATCAAATACAGCGACGAGTCAAATCCATACCAGCAGAACCAGAAGGCGCTCGACGCCGTATCGTTAAAGGGGGCAAATGTAGATTACGCCGCGTAAAAGAAAACCAATGCAGATTGCGCTGCATAAAAAGGGAGCTGTCGCACAAATCAATTCGTGCACAGCTCCTTTTTTTACACAAAAAAGCCCTCATCCACCTTAGGATAAAGACTCATCAAAAATGCCGGCGACCGGAATCGAACCGGTACGATGTCGCCACCACAGGATTTTAAG
>CAZBUW010000107.1:0-9238 GCA_964495195.1 uncultured Roseburia sp. | reverse complement strand
ATAAAATCTTAAGTTTCCCATATATACAATTCTTGTTCGTGAAACAACCCTAACTGAACGCTTTTAAATAGTGAAGCCGCCCAACCGGGCGGCTTTTTTACACGGTTGCTCTCCTGCTTCAGATTGTCCGCTTGTTCATAATCGGGAGACTTGCCGCGATAAATGTGATAGCGAGTGCGGCGGCGACAAGGATGGCGCCCCGGTAAGCGGAGAGTTTTTCTGCACCGGATAAGAGCGACATGCCGTTCATCAGCAGGGTCGGCGCGTAGGGCTTCGTTTTTGGGAAAAGCCCGAGCACATAGGAGGCGCAGGCGATTCCCGCCGTGCCGAGGAGAACCCCGGAGTTATGTTCCAAAATTGTCGAAAAAAACACGAGCGCGCAGAGGCAGAGGACGCCGAACAGCCACCAGCAGGCGGCTGCTGCGAACAAATGCTTTGCGATGCTGTTGTCCCAGAAAAAACAATTATATCCGCAGGTGATTCCAAAGCACAGCCAGTAGCAGAGGCTCCAGACCGGGAGCAGCAGCGCTGTCTTGGCGAGGACTACCTTGCAGCGCGGCAGACCTTTTGTCAGGACGAGGACGAGGCTGCCGTTTTCGTATTCTCTGGTAAATGTGTTGCTGTATATCAGTACGAAGACAATCAGTGCAATCGGCAGATTTTTAAAAAACTGTGTCCACGAGGTGAGGGCATCCACCGTGATTCCGGTCACGGACATTCCCGACTCGGCAAGGCTGTCCGAGAGCAGTTCCAACATCCACGGCGTCAGTTTTGCGATGGCGGGATTCATAATGCCAAACAGTATAAACAGGATGAAAAGCAGCAGAAGTTTGCCGCTTCGCGCACTCTCGAGCCATTCTTTTTTCCAAAAAGCATAGAATGATTTCATTTCTTGGCCACCTCCAAAAATAAGGATTCTAACGAGGATTCCGCGCGCTCGATCCGCTGTACCGGAATCTTTGATTCGGCGACGTAAGATAAAACCCGGTAGAGCAGTTCATCGTCGCCGCAGAAGGAGAGGACATTTCCCTCCTCCGGTTTTGCCTGTTCAAACTCCGCCCGCAGGCGCTTTGCGTCCTCACCGTGTGTGGTTTCCACGACAAATTCTTTTGAGGTGTGGAGGGTTTTCAGATCGGCGATTGTCCCCTGCATCACAATCTTTCCGTCGTTTAAAAAGGCGGCGTCGGTACAGATGCGCTCCACGTCGGAGAGAATGTGGGTCGAGAACAGTACGGTGGTCTGCTCGCGCACCGACAGGAGGATGTCGAGAATCTCCTTCCTCCCCACCGGGTCGAGGGCGGAGGTCGGTTCATCGCAAATCAGCAACTTCGGGCGGTTCAACAGCGCCTGCGCGATGCCGAGGCGTTGTTTCATGCCGCGTGAGAACCCCTTGATGCGGTGCGTCTCCTTTCCGAGTCCGACGAGAGCTAAGAGTTCCATTGTTCTTTTTTTCACAACGGACGAATCGAGACCGCAGATATCTCCGCAGAAATGCAGGTATTCTGTTGGCGTCATGTAGGAGTAGAACTCCGGCACGTCCGGCAAATAGCCGATGTAGCGGTTGGTTGCAGTCTGCCCGTAGACGGCCTTTTCCCCAGACACGAGAATCTCGCCTGCGTCCGGTCGCAGGAGACCGAGGACGGCCTTCATTGTCGTCGTCTTCCCGGCTCCGTTTTTTCCGATGAAGCCATAGACGCTGTGCTCCGGCACCGCGAGGTCGACTCCGCGCAGAACCTTGCGGCTGCCGAAACTTTTCTCCAGATTGCGGATTGTAAGCATATCCATGTCAGGAATCCTCCCTGCCGAACAGGAAATACAGGATTGGTCCGATAAATTCCATACCGACAATTGTGACAACAATCCAGAGCGCGCGGCTTCCGTGTTTGTAGTTGTCGTGTGTCAAAATGTGGCGCAGTGTGTATCCGAGCAGCGCCAGCTCTGCGATGGCAAGCGGGATGAGAAACGGTAAAAATTCCATCATATTTTCCATAGTTTATTCCTTCTTTCCATAAGTTTCCACGCAAAAACCGAAGTGACCGCAGGCGGTACAGGTGAGTTTGCGCGTGTTTGGTGTGTGTCTTGCAAAAAATGATTCCTTTTTGGACGGCTTAAAAATCGCATGGCATTGCGGGCAGATGTAGGCGGTTCTGTTGAAATAGAACAGCGAGATTCCGATGCCCATTGCAAGCACGGCGCACATGCCGAGTGCGAAGGGAACCCAGATGCCTGTCCGAATCCACAGAATCAGGGTTGAGATTTCAATGACATCCATAAGCAGGCCGACAAGAAGCAGAATGATGCGGGTTCTGCGAAGCTTTTGCTTGTTTTCCATGATATGTGCTATGTCTCCAATCGATTCGACCGAGAAGTGCTCCACTTTTTTCAGAGAATGACGCAGCTCATTTAATTTGTCCAGCCTCAACTGCGATTCGCTGATTTTTTGCCGGAGCGATTTTTCCTGCTCCTCCAATAGAATGGAGATGACGTTCTCTGGATGTTCCTCTAAGAGCAGCTCCCCGATGCTGTTGATTGGCAGGTCGAGCTCGCGCAAGAAACAGATGATTCTTAACTTGTTGGCGTCCTCCTCCGAGTACAGCCGTCTGCCGCCTTCACTCAGCTCGCTCGGCGTGAGGATGTTGCGGGTGTCATAATACTGTACGGTTCTGACGGATACATCGCAGAGTTTGGCAAGTTCACCGGTCGTGTACTTAGACATAGCATTTCACCTCCTTACAAGCATATTTTGCAATATAACGCAGCGTCATAAGCAATAGGTGACGCTGCGTCATTTTAAAAAATTCATGTATTTTTTTCATATCGGACTCCATTTTTTCTGTATTTGCCGCGAGATGTTTTTCTGCGCGGCATTCTTCTGCGCGGTATATAATTACTCTGTAATTAGATTTTTCGCCTTCTCATAATCTCTTTTTCTTACATAGATGTTGTAAGTGAAAAAGATTTCTCCTACAATTTTGCCACAGGAAGCAGGGGCACCATGACCGATAGAAGTGCTCATACTTGCGTGAATCATATTGTCAAAGGTGTTCTGACTTTTCTTGGTTACCAGTGTATATGGAATCTTGTTGCCTTTTAATAGCTCGACAACTCTTGCGACTTCTATGGAAGAGGTATCTGTTAAGAGTAATTTGCGAATCAGGATGATTGAATTCATGGCTCCTCCCGGCTTGTGATAGTTTATATAGATTATCTCATAATCGTATTATATGGAATGTTACATGTCAAGAACTCTTGAAATAAATTCTTTTTCACCCATAAAGCGGAATATATTTTCTTGGCGATTCACAAAGTCCATGTTACAATGCACTTACCAGGGCAAAAATTAACGGCGGGGGCTTGTAAAGGAGAAATGGAATGGCAACCTATATTATTGGAGATATACATGGGGAGTATGAACAGTTAAAGATACTGTTGAAAAAGATGAATTTCAAGGGTGAAGATGAATTATTTATTCTCGGAGATGTGGTTGACCGCGGGCCGAACCCCATCAAGGTCTTGCAATTTTTGATGACGCTTCCCAATTGCACCTGCATTGCGGGCAATCATGAAATCATGGCACTGACAAACCTCAAACTGTTGCTAAGCGAAGTTACGGACGATTTTCTGGGCAGCCTTACGCCGGAAGATATGGGAAAACTGGCAGACTGGAATATGAACGGAGCTTCCAGCACCATATCTGAATTTACAAAACTTTCGCCGGAGGACAGAAGGGAAGTCTTGGAATTTATCGGTGATTTTGAGGCGTATGCAGAATTGAAGGTGAACGGTCAGGACTATCTGTTGGTTCATGCCGGGCTTGGTAACTTCTCGGAGGAAAAATCGATGGACGAATATTCAATCGACGATCTTGTCTGGGGGAGAACCGACTATGAGACGCCGTATTACGAGGATATCCTCGTGATTACCGGACACACACCGACTCAGCATATCCCGTGCAATCCCAAACCGGGATACATCTACCGGGGGAATAACCACATTGCGCTTGACTGCTGTGCCTGTTCAGAGGGAGGAAGACTCGCCGGAATCTGTCTGGAAACAGGGGAAGAATTTTACTCGAGAGAATGAGAAATGGATCTGTTTTTTGCTGGGCATTTATGACCGGATGTGTTACAATATGGCATAATGATTTGAGAACTTATGGATAGAGGGAGAGTTTGTTAAACGCCATGATTGTAGTTAAAAAGTTTGGGGGTACGTCCGTCGCAAACCGGGAGAGAATCGAGAAGGTCGCCGAGCGTATCATTGCAGATTATCAACGGGGAAGAGATGTTGTCGTGGTCTTATCGGCGATGGGAAAATACACGGACGAATTGATTGATATGGCAAAGACCTATCAGGAGAAACCGTCGAAGAGGGAGCTGGATATGCTCTTAACAATCGGAGAGCAGATGTCTGCCGCCCTGATGTGCATGGCGCTGGAAGCGCGCGGGGTGCGGGCGGTATCCTTAAATGCGTTTCAGATTCCGATTCATGCGACGAATGTAAATGGAAATGCCAGAATCAAACGGATTGAGACGGAGCGGATTGAGCATGAGCTCGAGGAGCGCAAGGTCGTGATTGTCACCGGCTTTCAGGGGGTCAACAAGTATGATGACTATGTCACCTTAGGGCGCGGCGGTTCCGACACGACGGCAGTCGCACTTGCGGCGGTGCTCCATGCGGAAGTCTGCGAGATTTTTACGGATGTGGACGGCGTGTTCACCGCAGATCCAAGAATCGTGCCGGATGCCCGCAAGCTCGACAGCATCACCTATGATGAGATGCTGGATTTGGCGACGCTGGGGGCGGGGGTGCTGCACAACCGTTCTGTCGAGATGGCAAAGAAATATAATGTTCCGCTCGTGGTGCGCTCAAGCATGAATTACGAGGAGGGAACCGTTGTGAAAGGGGTTGTGAAAAAAATGGAGAGTATGTTAATCAGCGGCGTTGCTGTGGATGAGAGCGCTGACCGGATATCTGTAGTTGGATTGAAAGATCAGCCGGGGACTGCGTTTAGGGTCTGCAATGCGTTGGCAAAAAAGAATATCAACATTGACATCATCGTGCAGTCAATGGGGGTGGGCGACACCAAGGACATTTCATTCACCGTGGCGGATGACAATTTTGAGGAGACGATGAAAGTGCTGCAGGAGCAGAAGGAGGTTCTTGGTTTTGAGAGCATTACGTTCGACCGCGATGTGGCAAAACTCTCCATCGTGGGTGCGGGAATCATCTCCAATCCGGGTGTGGCGGCGAAAATGTTCGAGTGCCTGTACAACAAGGGCATCAATATACAGATGATTTCGACATCCGAGATCAGGATTACGGTGCTGATTGACCGGGCGGAGGCAGTGCGGGCTGCCAATGCAATCCATGAGACATTCTGCATCAGCGAGTAGACAGGAGGGAAAATATGCATAACGATATTCACATTGGACCAATCACCATTCATATGTATGGTGTCATGATTGCCATCGGACTTCTGATGGCGTTATTTGTTACCAGCAAACGCGCAAAAAAGAGGGGCTTGAGCGAGGACATTGTCTTCGATTTGTTTATAAGTTCCATCATCGGCGGCGCTATCGGAACAAGGCTTCTCTATTACATCGTGAGCCTGCCGGACATCATCGAGAACCCATCGATCTTGTGGAATTTTTCCAACGGTTATGTGGTCTACGGCGGAATCATCGGCGGGATTCTTGCCGGAATGATTCTCTGTAAGATGCGGAAAGTGGAATTCTTCCCATATTTTGACCTTGTTATGCCATCCGTTGCCATGGCGCAGGGATTCGGAAGAATCGGCTGCTTTTTCGCGGGCTGCTGCTATGGAAGGGAGACGGATTCTGTTTTCGGCATCACCTACTGGGACTCCCAGCTTGCGCC
Organism: uncultured Roseburia sp.; assembly: GCA_964495195.1. GTDB lineage: Bacteria > Bacillota > Clostridia > Lachnospirales > Lachnospiraceae > Roseburia. The sequence goes on along the minus strand of CAZBUW010000107.1, from coordinate 3,358 downwards.
AAACGGGGTCAGGCTCATTCCGACCCAGCTTATCTCCAGCGCCGGGGATTTTGCAATTTTTGCATTGTTACTGCTTTATGCGCGGAAAGAGAGAGCAAAAGGTAAGGTGGCAGCCCTGTATCTGATTCTGTACAGCGTGGGGCGCTTCCTTGTTGAATTTTTGAGAAACGACAACCGGGGCAGCGTCGGCAGCCTCTCGACCTCCCAGTTCATCGCCATCGGAATGCTGGCGGCGGGACTGCTTCTTTTCTTCTGGAAGAGGAAGGAAAAGACACCTACCGGGGAGAAGTGACACATCTTGTCTCATTTGGAAAATGTGGTGATTGCGCCTTTTATGTCCTGTCCATTTTACGTGGAAAGCGGTAAGGTTGGTTTCGAAAGGAGGTTCTTAGATCGATGGATCAAGTAAAAATCGGGAATTTTATCAAGACGCTCCGAAAGGAAAGCGGGTTGACCCAGGAGCAGCTTGCAGAAAGATTTAATGTGTCCCGAAGAACCGTCTCCCGTTGGGAGACAGGAAGCAACCTGCCGGATATCGATATCCTGATAGAGTTGTCTGACTATTACAAAGTTGAACTCAGGGAACTTCTGGACGGAGAAAGGAAGGATGAAAAAATGGAAAAAGAGTTAGAGGAAACTGTGCTGAAGGTGGCGGACTACAGCAATGAGAGAAAGAAAAAGATAATGAGGCGTATGCATGTGTTGTTTATCGGTGGGCTGATCGCGGCTATCCTTTATTCAATACTCTGGTTTACAGGGAAGGAGGACAATTTCCTAGGCGGAATGTGTCTGGGAATCACAGTCGGAATGCCGGTGATTGGAATCCTCGTAACCAGCAGGAGTCTGGAAAAAGTCAGTGAGGCGAAAATGAGATTATTACACAGACATAGGAAGTAGCGTCCCCCAATCTTATGAAAAAAATAAGAAAATGTTCATCAAATCGTTAACCAAAAGGATACATCTTTTCGTTATAATAAATGCAGAAAAATCGCGGCACTCAGGAAAAGGGGGATATTCGGCATGGATTTGATCAATATTTCAAGAGACGTCGAAAGGAATACGGATTTTGCACAGCAAAAGCGGAACAGGCGGAGAAAAGCGCGCCGCCGTGCGAAGAGAAAGCTTGTGAAAGATATAATTATAAGTATAGTTATACTTGCGCTTGCAATCGAGGGTGGACGATTTTTGATTGCAACCGGATTGGACAAACTGTCAGAGCTGCAAAGCGGGCAGAGTGGGCAGAGTGGAGTGGCGCGCACTTTTTCGGAGGACGAATCGGATATCGAGATGCCGACGGCAATCGATACCGAGGAGGAGCTGCAGGCGCGGATTTCCGAGCTTGTAGCGGAGCATCCGGAATGTTCTGTTTTGGCGGAACAACAGGGGATGTACCCCGAGGACCTGTTAAAAGCGGTCTGCAATAACGAGGAGATGATTGAGTTTGCGCTGGGATATCCTGCGGCGGTGGAGACGCTGACATCCGGCGGGGAGGGCACAGTGGAGCTTAGCCACGCGGAAAAGAAGGAGGAGTACCCACTGTTTCTTCAGTGGGACGAGCGCTGGGGCTACCAGCCTTACGGGAGCAGTGTAATCGGGCTCTCCGGCTGTGGACCGACCTGTCTTGCGATGGTCGCCACCGCGCTGACAGGCGAAGACATCACGCCGGATGTCACGGCGGCATACGCCATGGAGCAGGGGTATTATTTGGAGGGTACCGGCACAAAGTGGAGTCTGATGGATGAGGGAGCGAGCAGTTTTGGTGTGACAGGCACCATGATATCGAACGACAAACGGACAATTTTTGACAACTTAGAGGCGGGAAATCCGATTATCTGCAGCATGGGACCTGGATATTTTACTGCGGGAGGACACTTTATTGTTCTGGTGGGAACCGAGGGCGGCAGGATTATTGTCAATGATCCGAACAGCCGCGAAAAAAGTGAGGTGCTCTGGTCGTATGACACAATCAGCAGCCAGATGAAAAGCCTGTGGGTGTACGAGGCAGAATAGCCGGCACATGCAGGGCAAGATAGCCGTCGCCTCTTGACTTCTCCCGCAAACCATGCTACTCTAGAAAAAGTCAAAAAGAAAACACCTTGAAAAAGAGAGTACCTGATGTGGAACTTTTCAGAGAACTTCTCATCTGCCCGCCGGGCGGATTGCTGTGAGAGAAGGAGGGAAAGATTGGGGAAGATGGCTTTGGAGTGGCAGGGCTGAACCGTTTGCCACGCATGAAAAGATGCGGCGTGCGGATAAGTCCTGACGGGAACCGCCTGTTACAGCGGTCGGACGAACAAAGGGGACGCACCCTTTTGTCCAAAGGGGACGCACCCTTTTGAACAAAAGGGACACATCCCGGAGAGATGTTCGTTTGGTGAGGTTTTCTCCGCAGGGGGAGAGCGAAGAGAAGTGGTACCACGGGTCGTTGGCTCGTCTTCTGAAACGATGTACAGTCGTTTCGGGAGGCGGGCTTTTTTATTGAATTGGAAATACCTGTTCAATAAAAAACTCTTTGGGTGGGATGCAGTTGAAATTTGCAGGCTTATGCATACGCTCACCAGTGCGGCGAGAAAGCCGTACCGGCTGTTTGGAGACGCGGAAGAGGTGTCGCTTGGAGACGGAATTTGGGTAATTACTGTGTTTTTTCTCGATATTTATACTTTTTCCTTTTAGAAATGAAGCAAAACAGTGTAAAAAAGGAGTCATTTGGGTAAATAAGAAGTTTTTTCGCAATTTTACCCTCAAATAAGAAAATTCTTGGGTAAATAGTAAGAAAAAATCAATATTTACCCAAATTGCTTCTTTTAAAGGAGATAGGCAGTTACCTAGGTATGGGAAAATTCTAGTGCCCTCCTAATATTACAAAAAACCTGCCGAGCGAAATGCACAGCAACCTCCAACCAATAACAAGATATTTTAGAATAAGAAAGGTAAGGAAAAAATGAGTAAAAAATTTTATATGACAACAGCGATTGCCTACACATCGGGCAAACCGCACATCGGAAACACCTACGAGATTGTCCTCGCGGACGCAATCGCAAGGTATAAGAGACTTGAGGGCTACGACGTCTACCTTCAGACAGGTACGGACGAACACGGACAGAAGATTCAGGAAAAAGCGGAAAAAGCCGGCATCACGCCAAAAGAATATGTCGACAACGTAGCGGGTGAGGTAAAGCGCATCTGGGACTTGATGAATACCTCCTATGACAACTTTGTCCGCACGACCGATGAGGACCACGAGAAACAGGTCAAAAAGATTTTCAAAAAACTGTATGACAAGGGCGACATTTACAAGGGTGCCTACGAGGGAATGTATTGTACGCCGTGCGAGTCTTTCTGGACGGAATCCCAGCTT
>CAZBUW010000106.1:0-9363 GCA_964495195.1 uncultured Roseburia sp. | reverse complement strand
GTGAGCCACAAGATCAAAACATTAACTGATAGGCCTTCGTGAAACAACCCTAGAAGGTTTTAAATGCCGCTAGCCAGAAGCTGCAGGATATGTTACACTATATAGAGAAGTCGAGTAAGGAGAATGTTACCAATCAGGATATTGCGGAACTCGATGAACTTGTCCAAAAGGTAAAACATGACAGGGAGGTAGGTGTCGCATATATGAAATCGTGGGAACATGAAAAAATGATTCGAATGGAAGAGCGAGAAGAAGAAAGCAGAGACTTCGTGTTGTACTTTTTAGAGGATTTAGGACCGGTTCCTGCCGATATTGCCGAGACCATCCGAAGCGAGAGGGATATCGCCACGCTCCACAGATGGGGAAAAGCGGCGGCGAAGGCGGAATCCATGGAAGAATTCCGCCGTATGTTAGAGCAGACATCGGTCAGCTCCTGAGGATGTCTCTGATGTAGAATGCCATCTGGTATGGAAAGCGTTCCGCCGGGGTATCAAGTTCCGTGCCCAGAAGTTCTTTGATCTTTTTGACGCGGTACAAGACCGTGTTGCGGTGTGTAAAGGTAGCCTCCGACACTTGTCGGAGGCTGCCGTCGTATTTGAGGTAATGATAGAGTGTGTCTTCGAGCGAGGAATGATGCCTGTTGTCATATTCGCAGAGCGGGAGGAGCGTCTGCTCGTACATATCTTTTAAAAGTTCCCTGTCATCTAAGCTGAACAGTATCTGATAGATTCCCATATCTGAAAATTTTGTGAGTGATGTCTTTTGAAAAAAACCCATCTGAAGGGCAGCGTGGGCGCGCTTGTAGCTTGTGTGAAGCTCTGAGAGCTCCCCGACAGCAGTGCCGATTCCGATGAATACCTCCTGATCCGGAAAACGATTGTGTGCAGCAGTCAATATCTCGGACAGCAGGGGAAGGAAGCTGTTTTCGCGCATTGTATTAAATACGAGGACATAGTTTTTCTGATAGTAGAAAAAATGGCAGGGAAAATGAAAGCGGTCCAGCAGGACTTTCATTTGAAAATGGATATGCCTCGTGTTGATTGGGCTGGATTGGTCGATGGCATGAGTCGAGAGCAGCACAATCTGAAAACCATACCCGGTTTCAAATTCTTTTTTGAGAAGGTCTTCGTATGCCTCCGGAGCATCAGGGTGTTCTAAGGCGGAAATCAGGGCGGCAGATATCTTATTCTCTTCAAGTTCGACCTGTACGGAACGAATGCAGAAGTCTTTGATGAGATCCGCCAGAAAAATTTCCCACGGGACGGTCAGCAGAGGGAAATCGTTTGCATTGCAAAAGTCGATAATCTCCCCAGGGATGTCCGCGATATATTTTCCCGTGTTGATGATGAGACCGGATGCATTTTGTTTCATCAGGTCGCTGATCAAATGATAGAGCTGTCTGGTGGTCTGGAAGCGGATTCCCATTGTCACGACCAGCTCCTTTCCCCAGAAATGGTGGATGACAGTGGAATCCTCCAGCTGGTAGACCCAGCTGATGCTGTTTTTGAGTCCCTCTTTTCCGGCGAGGAGTCTCAAGTGATAGAGTTCTTTTGTCTCCTGATATGCTTCTTCTAAGGTAAATGCCATGGAAATCCCTCCTAAGTATGGCAAAAACTGTTGATACCAAGTGTCCGCAGCAGACGGACATGTGTTGATAATGCAAAAACAAAATAAAAAGAGCGGTTAATTAAGATTAGTATAACATATTTATTGTGCTATGAGCACAATAAATATGGAAAAAATTGGATGCACAATACATTGGCAGAAATTTTTTTCGTGTTAAAATAGAATTAGAAAACAGGACAGGGAAGGCATAAAAGTTAAGACATTTTGGGAGTGTAAAGATAGAATTAAGATTCGAAGGGAGATAATGTTATGGTAGGATTTTACAACAGTTATCAAGCAGAGATGTTAAAGGGTTCAGAGATGTCGAGTTGGTTTCGGCTGGAGCGCTGCTACAATTGCAGTACAGGGGTTCGCAAACCAACCAAAGTCAGAAAGCAGAAGAAGGCTGCAAAATAGAGTGACAGTTAGAGAAGGAGTTTGCCGGAGCGATTCGGCAGACTCCTTTTTATTGAATAGGAAAATCCTATTCGATAAAAAACGTTCCGCGGGGATGCGCAGCTCGCGGAGAGGAAGTAAGTTGCTATGCAACACCGCGCGCGCGAAGAGTTTGCAAGAAACTCTTTTTGTAAAATCTACTTTGCGTATCAAAAATGATAAACTATCATTTGGCAAAATATGTTATACTAGAGGAGAAAAGTCTGAAAGGAGCAGACGAAAGAGCGGGTGTACGAGTTGGAGGAGAAACTGAAGTAGAGAATTTGTATTGGGGGCTTAAATATGGTAGCACAGGTTTTGGCGGTAACGATTTTTATTGTAATGTTTTTGCTGATTATTCTGGACAAGTTTGAGCGTCACATTGTGACCCTGTTGTGCGGGGGTGCAACCATCTTATTCGTGTTCGGAGTGACCATGCGGGATCCGGGCGCAGTGTGGCGGACGCTCAATGTCCGTCACATCTTTACGGTGGATTTCTGGTATGAAAGCGGAGCGGCAGGCGAGAGCACAGGCGGTATTAACTGGGCGACGATCATTTTTATCGCGGGCATGATGATTATGGTGGAAGGCATGGCGAAGGCAGGTTTTTTCCGGTGGCTTTGCATGGCGCTTGCGAGGGCGGTACATTATCGGGTCATACCGATTTTTCTCACGTTTATGGCGATGTCATTTTTACTCGCCATGTTTATCGACAGTATCACGGTCATTTTGTTTTTGGCGGCGGTCACGGTTGAATTGGCACAACTGCTCCAATTTAATCCGATACCGATGATTATCTCGGAGATATTTTGTGCAAATCTGGGAGGCTCTGCGACGATGTGCGGGGATCCGCCCAATATTATCATCGGGACATCGTTGAAGTATACGTTTATGGATTTTATTACCAATACCGGTCTGGCGGCAATCATCGGTCTGGCGGCGGTCATGGTCTACTTCTATTTTGCATACCGCGGGGAGCTAAAGACGGAGGAACACCTGAAGCTGGATTTGTCCGTGATGCCGGAACCAAAGACCGCGGTCAGAGATAAGAGAAGTTTTGTCATCAGCACAGTTATCTTTCTGTGTGCGGTGGTACTTCTCATCACACACGCGATGACGGGGATGACGGTGGCTTTGATTGGTGTGCTGATTGCAGCAGCGACACTGCTTACCTCAGGAAAACATGTGAGGGAAGTCTTAAAAGGCGTGGACTATAAGACTCTATTGTTTTTTGTCGGATTGTTCATCGTGGTCGGAGGGCTCGAGGAGACCGGAGTGCTCGAGGTGGTGGCATCCTTTATTGAGCGAATCAGCAAGGGGAATGTGCAGGTGATGATGGCGATTGTCATCTGGGTATCGGCGGCGGCAAGCGCGGTTGTGGATAATATTCCTTTTGCAGCAACGATGATTCCGGTCATAAAGAGCCTCGCGCTGGCATCGGGGATTGATCCGGCGGTTTTAGCGTGGGCGCTGGCGATGGGGACGGATATCGGTGGAAGCGCGACGCCAATCGGCGCATCTGCAAATGTAGTTGGAACTTCGGTGGCGGCAAAGCAGGGGTACCCGATCGGCTGGGGAAGATACTGCAGGAAGGCGATTCCGGCGACGGTCATGGTATTGCTCGTCACTACAATCTGTTTTATGGTGCGCTATTTTTAGCAAATGATATTACATGATGCCGGGGGCAAAAGGGTGCTTCGCACCAACCGAACACAATATGTGGTTTTGCAAGCCCGCTTGCAAACACGCATAGTTGTGTCGGTTTTGCCCCGAAGGGGCTTTTGCCCCCGACATCATTACATAATATTAAAGCGTAAAGCGGCAGAAAGGGAAGGGATTTGATGATGGGAGAACAATTGATCATTGCGGTGAGCAGGGAATATGGAAGCGGCGGCCATGTCGTGGCGAGGGATATCGCAAAGTATTTTGACCTGCCGGTCTACGACCGCAGCATATTAGAGCACATCTCGGAGGAGAAGAATGTAGATGTGGCAAATCTGATTCGGTACGATGAGGCACCGAGGAATCATTTTTTGTCGAGGCGGGTAAAGGGGCACACCAATTCGCCCGAGGAGAATATCGCGCAGATGCAGTTTGACTTTTTGCAAAAGAGAGCGAAGGAGGGGCAGTCGTTCGTCGTCATCGGGAGATGTGCGGAGACCGTGCTGCGTGGAACGGACGGGCTTCTCACAATTTTTGTGACAGGGGATACCGAGGTGAAAATCGCGCGCACGGCAACAACGCAGGGAATCTCAGAGAAGGAGGCGGAAAAAATCAACCGCTCCATGGACAAACAGCGAAGGACGTACCACAATCATTACAGTGACCATTCCTGGGGCGACTGCAAGTATTACGACATCTGTATCAACAGCAGCCGGCTCGGAATCCCGGGGACGACGGAAGTGCTGATTGATTATATCGAGAGATTTAAAAACAGGACAGACGGACAATAGAGCAGAGGAGAAGAGGAGAATTTTATGCCGGAGATATGTGAAGAAATCAGGAGGGGGTTGTTTGAGCGCAGGGACGATGCCTACCGCGATTTTCATGCAAAACTGATACCGAATATCGAGAAGGAAAGAGTCATCGGCGTCCGCACGCCGGTTTTGCGGAAGTATGCGAAGGAGGTAGCGAAGCGGCCGGATGTCGCAGTGTTTTTGCGGGATGTGCCGCATGAATATTATGAGGAGAACAACCTGCATATGTTTCTGCTCGAACAGATTAAGGATTATGAGGAGTGTCTGCGCGGGGTCGATGCGTTCCTGCCGTTTGTGGACAATTGGGCGACCTGCGATGCGAGACCGCCGAAGGTGTTCGAAAAGAATAAAGAAAAGCTGCTTCCCTCCATAAAAAAATGGATTGCGTCAGGGGAGACTTACACAATCCGCTATGGGGTCAATCTTTTGATGCGCCTGTTTTTGGATGAGGATTATAAGGAGGAATATCCGCAGATGGTAGCGGGGATTGCGTTGGAAGAATACTATGTAAAAATGGTTGTTGCGTGGTATTTTGCGACAGCGCTGGCAAAACAGTACGATACGGTACTGCCTTTCCTTATGGAGGAGCGACTCGAAATCTGGACACACAATAAGACCATTCAGAAGGCGATAGAGAGCTATCGCATCACGCCGGAGCAGAAGGCATATCTGAGAACACTGCGGAGAAAAAAATAATCTTCCAAAGTCTTTGTGTAAATCTAACAAAATTTCGAATTTTTTCGTAAATCATGAAAAAATAGCCAAAAATCCCTTGAAAAAATATCCGAATGTGATACAATTTTGACACAACAATGTACCAAAGAAACAGAACGGAGAAGGGATGGGGTTTATGAAAAAAAGAATAAAGGCATTGTTACTTGCAGTACTGCTTGTGTTGACGACTGTGATGACGACAGTCACAGACATGGTGCAGGTGAGGGCTGCGGAGGAGCTGACGTTGAAATTCCACTATCACAGGGAGGACGGAGCCTACGATGGCTGGGACGTCTGGTTGTGGGAAGAGGGAGGAGACGGAGGTGCCTATGAATTTGCGGAGGAGAATGGAGAGATGGTAGCGACTAAGGTGATTACACCGGGAGTTACCTCTGTGGGGTTCATCGTCCGCACAGCAGATTGGAGCAAGGATATTGAGAAAGACCAGTTTATCGATATCTCAGAGATGGTTTCCGGAACGGTTCATATTTATGTGGAGTCCGGAGTAGAAGGTTATGAAAAGGAATATGGTGAAGACGCAGTGACAGGAACAAAATTGACAAAGGCAAGATACGATGGCGATGGACATATCGTCATTTCTATGACAGGGGAACTCGAAGGGGATTTGACAGGAGTTTTTGCTGTAAAAGGAACAGAGGGCGGCGTTGCGGTTGATGCAGCGGAGAAGAGTGCTAAGATGGAGTATACGATCTCACTCAAAGAAGAACTTAATCTTTCAGAGGATTACAAGGTTATCTACGACGGAAATGAATATGCGGTTATCATGCCGGATTACTATGCAACCGAGGAGTTTGAGGCTGCGTATACCTATGAGGGCGATGATTTAGGTGCGACATGGACGAAGGAGAAGACCGCGTTTCGCGTGTGGGCACCGACAGCGGAGGATGTGAAGGTCAATCTCTACGAATCGGGAACAGACGGGACAGAGGATCTCAAAGAACAGCTTCCTATGAAAAGGGATGTAAACGGAACCTGGGTTGCAGAAAAAGAGGGAGATCTGAACGGAACCTACTACACCTACAGTGTGACGATAAAAGGGGAGACGGCTGAGGCGTGTGATCCGTACGCCAGAACTACAGGCGTAAATGGAAAACGTGCGATGGTCATTGATTTAGCTTCCACGAACCCGGAGGGCTGGGAGGAGGATGCCGACCCTCATGCGGGGGCAGGCATCAACGATGCCGTCATCTATGAGCTTCATGTCAGAGATCTTTCCGCTGACGAGAGTTCGGGTATCAGGAATGTCGGAAAATTTTTAGGGCTGATTGAGACGGGGACAAAGACAGAGGGTGGCGTGCCGACCGGACTCGACCATATGAAGGATTTGGGCATCACACATCTTCATCTGCTCCCGGTATATGATTATGGCTCTGTAGATGAGACAAAATTAGATACCCCACAGTTCAACTGGGGATATGACCCGGTCAACTACAACGTGCCGGAGGGGTCCTATTCGACAGACCCTTACAACGGGGAGATCCGCGTCAAAGAGATGAAAGAGATGGTGCAGGGACTCCATCAGAATGGCATCAGTGTGGTTATGGATGTCGTTTACAACCATGTGTACAGTGCGGACGATTTCTGCTTTAACAAGATTGTGCCGGATTATTTTTCCAGAAAAGATGAAAACGGCGTATATGCGAGCGGTTCCGGCTGCGGGAACGATACGGCATCCGAGCGCGCCATGGTAAAAAAATATATCGTAGATTCGGTCTGCTATTGGGCGGATGAGTATCACATCGACGGGTTCCGCTTTGACCTGGTGGGACTTTTGGACACGGAGACCATCAATGCGGTTGTGGAGGAAGTACATAAGAATCACCCGAACGTCATCTTTTACGGGGAGGGATGGAATTTAGACACCAAGCTGACCAAGGAGGGCTACATCTTAGCGACGCAGGTCAACTCCACGGAGACGCCGGAATTTGCCTACTTCAGCGATACGATGCGCGACCTTTTAAAAGGAAGTGTCTTCGAGACATCCGAGACCGGCTATGTATCGGGGGCGGAAGGATGCGAGGAAGATCTCGAAAAATGCTTTATGGGACTTGCCGGAGACTGGTGCACGACGCCGGCGCAGGCCGTCAACTATGCATCCTGTCACGACAATTTAACGCTGATGGATCGGATTTCCCGTTCGACGCCGGCGGAGTCGAGGGAGGACCGCATCCGCATGAACAACCTTGCGGCTGCCATCTATATGACGGCGGAGGGGATTCCGTTCCTGCAGGCGGGTGAGGAAATGCTCCGCACCAAGATTGACAGCAACGGCGGGTTTGTAGAGAACAGTTATGCATCTCCGGACTCCGTCAACAGCATCAAATGGGACACGCTCGAGGAGCAGGAGTACCAGGATGTCTACAACTATTATAAGGGGCTGATTGCATTCCGCAAAGCGCACGCAGCGCTTCGCTTAACGACGGCGGAAGAGACAGAGGCAAACGTCAGACCGGTGGAAGGACTTGAGAAAAACGTAGTTGCATTTGACATCAGCGGAGATGCGGATGAGGGAGCATCCGAGGGAATTTTCGTCATCTTTAACGCAAATAAGAATGCGACAGAGGTCACACTGCCGGAAGGCAATTGGAATGTGTACATTGACGACGCGAAGGCCGGAACTGAAGCAATCGGAACCGTCCCGGGAGAAAAGGTTTCCGTGGCGCCGATCTCTGCGATGGTTCTGGTAAAGGAAGATAAGGTCGTCGAGGGCGTGGAGGCTGACAATACAGAGACCACCACTTCAGAAAAGACTGGGAAAAAAGGTGTGAGCGCACCTGTCATCGGCGGAATTGCGGTAGCGATGGCGGCGGCTGCCGCGGGAATTGCAGCATTTTTTAGCCGCAGAAAGAGAAAAAAATAAAAAATGCTAGTATTTTCGCAACTCTTATGCTATAATCCTTAAATGACTGCGTAGAGGATTGCGCTGTGCGTGTGAATGAAATGTACATCAGGAGTTAAGATAAATTTAAGGAGGAATAGTTAGAATGAGTGTACAGGTAGAAAATTTAGAGAAAAATATGGCGAAACTTACAATTGAAGTTCCGGCTGAAGAGGTAGAGAAAGCTTTACAGGCTGCTTACAACAAAGAGAAGAATAAAATCAGTGTCCCTGGATTCCGCAAAGGAAAAGTTCCGAGACAGATGATTGAGAAGATGTACGGTGTCGGTGTTTTCTATGAGGAGGCAGCGAACATTCTGATTCAGGATAACTATGCAAACGCAATGGATGAGAGCGGTGTTGACATCGTGTCAAGACCGACAATCGAAGTGACACAGATTGAAGCCGGCAAACCTTTCATCTTCACTGCGGAAGTTGCAGTGAGACCGGAAGTAGAACTCGGTAAATATCTTGGCGTTCAGGTGACAAAAATTGACACCACGGTGACAGACGAGGAAGTTGCAGAAGAACTTGAAAAAGAGAGAAATAACAATGCGAGAACTGTCTCAGTGACAGACAGAGCAGTTGCAGTGGGCGACACGGCTGTAATCGATTTCGAAGGATTTGTTGACGGTGTTGCATTTGAAGGTGGAAAAGGAGAGAATCATCCGTTAGAGATTGGTTCCCATTCCTTCATCGATACATTCGAAGACCAGTTAGTCGGCAAGAACGCAGGCGACGAGGTTGACGTCAATGTTACGTTCCCGGAGGAGTACCATGCGCCTGATTTAGCTGGAAAGCCGGCATTGTTTAAGGTTAAGATTAACGAGATTAAAGCAAAAGAGCTTCCAGAGTTGAACGATGAGTTTGCTCAGGACGTATCTGAGTTCGATACCTTAGAGGAGTACAAAGCTGACGTAAAGAAGAACTTAGAGACAAAGAAAGAGAACGAGGCAAAGCGCACCAAAGAGGACGAGGCAATCCAGAAGATTATCGACAAGTCAAAGATGGAGATTCCGGAGGCAATGATTAAGACTCAGTGCGAGAACATGGTAAATGAATTTGCACAGAGAATTGCACAGAGCGGACTTTCCATGGAGCAGTACTTACAGTTCTCAGGACTTACCATTGAAAAACTCGAAGAGCAGGTTCGCCCGGAAGCGGAGACCCGCATCAAGAGCAGCCTTGTATTAGAGCAGATTGCAAAAGAAGAGAAGATTGAAGTTTCAGACGA
>CAZBUW010000105.1:0-9392 GCA_964495195.1 uncultured Roseburia sp. | reverse complement strand
AATCTTTGATTGCATGTCTGGTACAAGCTGCTGATACAATCAGTGCTGCGAGACCGGGTGCGAGAAGAGAGACATTGGAAACATATTCCAACAGATTAAAGCAGTTAGAGGATATAACAAACGGATTTAAGGGAGTAGACAAGTCATTTGCTATTCAGGCAGGTAGAGAGATTCGAATTATGGTAGTTCCAGAACAGGTTAGTGATGCAGACATGGTATTGCTGGCAAGGGATATTTCAAAACAGATTGAGTCTGAATTGGAATATCCGGGTCAGATTAAAGTAAATGTGATACGTGAATCGCGTGTGACAGATTATGCGAAATAACTGTATCTGAGCTTAATAAGAGAGTGATGCTAGGAGATAGCATTGCTCTCTTTTTGTTTATCGAATAGAAAATCCTACTCGATTCGAATAGGATTTGAGTGTCAAAGGGTGAGGAAAAATGGAACAGAAAATAAAACGGTTAAACAGAAAATTGGAATTTCAGGGATCGATTTTGGATTTTTATTCAGATACCATGCAATTGCCGGACGGAAAGACGGAAAAGTGGGATTTTGTGGCACACAGGATGGGAGCGGCTGCCGTAGTGCCGGTATTGCCGGATGGAAGGATTCTGATGGTGCGTCAGTACCGCAATGCACTTGAGCGGGAGACTTTAGAGATACCGGCGGGGGCGAGGAACAGCCGGACGGAGGATACAAAAGTTTGTGCGGAAAGGGAACTCGAGGAGGAGACCGGATATCGGAGCGGAAAGATGGAGAGAATCCTATCGCTGCGCACGACGGTTGCATTCTGCGATGAATTTATCGACGTCTACCTTGCGAGGGAGCTGGTGCCGGGACAACAGCATTTAGATGAGGGAGAGTTCATAAACGTGGAGGCGTACTCTTTAGAGGAGCTTCTCCCGCAGATTTACGAAGGGAAAATCCAGGATTCAAAGACGGTATCCGGGATTTTGGCGTACGCAAATCTGCTCAATCAAAAGAAATTGGAAAGATAATAGGATTGTCTGCATAAGATAGAAGAAAAAAGACAAGGCGGGAGCATTGAAGAAAGAGTATTGGCTGATGAGCGCTCTGTTTCTGGCGGGAATTGTCTGTGCAAATCTGGTGGGACCGGATTGTCTGACGACCTGCGGCGTACTGAACGATTACTTTTTGGGGAGTCTGTCGCAGACCTCTATTTTGCACAGAGAGCTTATGATAGAGATTCTTTTGCTGAGGGCACGGGAGCTTGTGATGATATTGTTCTTATCTGCGATGATGAAGAAGGTACCGGTCGCAAAGGGATGTGTAGGATTCCTCTTGTTTTCACTGGGATTTTTCGTGACGGCATCCATCTTTAACTTTGGCTGGAAGGGGATTATCGTTGCATTGGCAGCTCTCTTCCCACAATGGATTTTTTACGGGCTGGGGCTGTGCGGAATCGTGCGTTGGGGAGCTAACGGTTACCAGCCGGGGGACCGGTTTTCCCATTATCGGAAGGACGGTACAAAATACAGAGTACAAATTGTAAGATATGGGGCAATCGCGGGAATATCCCTGCTGGGAGTTCTCACGGAGAGCTATTGGAACCCGGAACTGTTGAAGAATTTATTAAAAATTCTTTAAAAAAATTTTTCCATTTTTTTACAATATGTGGTACGATGCAAAAGATATAGAACGAGATGTTGTAGTTTGATGTAAAACGCTGTTTTTCCTTGAAAAATATCATTTGATTTTCTGGATGTTTGTTATTATAATAGGAAATGTACCCCATGTGAGGTACATTTTTTAGGTTTTTACGATTGAGGGGAAATAAGAATCGGGCAGGTAGCAGCTATGATGCAGGAGATACAATACTTTATTCAATATCTTCATAATGAGAAAAATACCTCAGAGAATACGGAAGTGTCCTACGAGCGTGATTTGAGAAAGATGAGCCAGTATCTGGCAGAGCAGGGCGTGACAGATGTTGAGGATGTGACAGAATATCTGTTGGATGAATATCTTTTGGATTTGGAGAAGAAGGGCAGAAAGGCTTCCACCATATCTCGAAGCATTGCATCGATGAAGGCTTTTTTTCTGTATCTCAAGCAGGAGAAAAGAATTAAGAACAATCCGGCGGAGCGGATGAAAGCGCCGAAGATTGAGAAGAAGACGCCGACCATTTTATCCACAGAGGAGGCAAAGCGTCTGTTGGAGCAGCCGAATGGCGATTCGCCGAAGGAACTGCGGGACAAGGCAATGCTTGAACTTCTCTATGCGACGGGAATCCGTGTGTCGGAGCTGATTTCTCTAAAAAGAGAGAATGTAAACCTTCAGTTGGAGGTCTTGACGTGTGAAGATGTACATAAAGCGCGGATGGTTCCGTTTGGGGACGTCGCAAAGAAAGCGTTGGAGCGATATTTAGAGTACGGCCGGCCAAAGCTTGTCGGCGAGGAGGAGTGTGATTGGCTTTTTACGAACTGTTCCGGGCAGTCGATGAGCCGTCAGGGATTCTGGAAGCTCATCAAGTTCTACGGTAAGAAAGCAGGAATTACATCGGAGATTACGCCTCATACGCTGAGACACTCTTTTGCGGCGCATTTAGTCAGCAACGGAGCAGATTTAAAATCCGTTCAGGAGATGTTGGGACATTCTGATATTTCCACGACACAGATTTATACAAATTTTGAACAGATGAGAATGAAGGAAGTGTACGCAAAGGCACATCCCAGATATTAAAAAAGATTGGAACCGCAAAAATATTGGATTCCAATCTTTTTTTATACCTGCATCTCTGCAATTTCATAAATCAGGCGTTTGGAGTCTTCCCAGCCTAAACACGGGTCCGTGATGGATTTGCCGTAGGTGTGTTCGCCAATCTTCTGGCACCCTTCCTCAATATAGCTCTCAATCATGACGCCCTTTACCATTTTGCGGATGTCATCGGAGAGTTTGCGGTTGTGCAGCACCTCCTTGACGATACGGATCTGTTCTTTGAATTTCTTGCCGGAGTTGGAATGGTTCGCATCGATGATGGCGGCAGGGTTGACGAGATCCATCTTCTCATACATTGCACACAGCCGCATCAAATCTTCATAGTGATAGTTCTGGGTGGTGTTGCCGTGTTTGCTGACAGCCCCACGCAAAACTACATGTGTAAGCGGATTCCCGGTGGTCTCCACTTCATAACCGCGGTAGACAAAGTGATGAGGGTGCTGCGCCGCATAGACGGAATTGAGCATGACAGAGAAGTCGCCGCTGGTCGGGTTTTTCATGCCGGAGGCAACGTCAAATCCGCTCACCGTCAGGCGGTGCTGCTGGTCTTCGACAGAGCGGGCGCCGATGGCAACGTAGGAGAGGAGATCTTCCACATAGCCCCAGTTCTCCGGGTAGAGCATCTCGTCAGCGCAGGTTAAGCCGCTCTCGGCGATGGCACGGATGTGCATTTTTCTCATGGCAATCAGTCCCTCCACCATATCAGGAGCTTTCTCAGGGTCGGGCTGGGAGGCAATCCCCTTATAGCCCTCGCCGGTGGTGCGGGGTTTGTTTGTGTAGATGCGCGGAATCAGAATCAGTTTGTCTTTGACCGCCTCCTGAATAGGTGCGAGGCGATTCACATAGTCACAGACAGAATCCTCGTTGTCAGCTGAGCATGGGCCGATAATGACAAGAAAACGGTCGTCTTTTCCGCAGATGACATCGGAGATAGCTCTGTCCCGCTCTTTTTTTAATGCCTTGAGGGAATCGTTTAAAGGGTAATCCCGCTTAATTTCATCAGGCGTTGGTAAGTGATGTAAATAGGTAAAACTCATAATAGCCTCCTTATTGTGCTGAAAAATATTTTTGCTTGATCTGTGCAATCGGCATCTCTTTTCCTGTCCAGCAGGTAAAAGCGGCAGCCCCCTGGTAGAGGAGCATATTGAGCCCGTTGAAAGTCGGACAGCCGATGGCTTTTGCGTACTGTAAGAGCTTTGTCTCGCGCGGGTTATAGATGATATCGGAGACGATCAATTCCGGAAAAAGTATATCCGGTGTAACCGGACAGGCGTCCACGCGAGGAGCCATACCGACGTTTGTGGCGTTTGTCAAAATGTCACTGTCTGCGATACAACGTCTTAAATCATCGTGGTCTTCGATGTCATGGAGACTCACCTGACAGGAAGTCTCCTGATTGATGCGCTCCACAAGCTGCAAGGTCTTATCCCAGGAGGCATTTTTGCGTTTGCAGACGGAAATCTCCCTGACGCCGTCTAGGGCTGCCTGAACTAAGATTGCCGTCGCGGCACCGCCTGCGCCGAGCAGGGTCATCTTTTTCCCAAGGATGGAAAAACCGGCATCCGTGACAGAACACATATAGCCGATGCCGTCTGTCATGTGGCCGATATAGCGGTCGCCGTCCCGATATACCGTGTTGACGGAGCCGGAGAGTCTCGCGGTCGGCGTCAGTTCGTCGAGGTACGGAAGAATGGCGGTCTTTAGCGGCATGGTCAGATTAAATCCCTGTACATGCAGGGCTTTCAGCCCCAGGAATGCCTCCTCTAAGTGCTCCGGCGTGACGTCGAAGGCGAGATAACGGTAATCTAACCCTAAAAGCCGGAAAGACTCGTTGTGCATCTGCGGGGAGATGCTGTGTGCAATAGGGTGCCCAAGCAGGCAGGTCAGCCCGGTGGCACCTGTGATTTCATGTTCCATAATAAAATACCTGTTCTTTCTATATAGATTAAGCAATATCTTAAAGCATTCTAAAAAAGATGTCAAATGTTTGCATTCTTTTTCCGGGTAGGATATAATCTAAAACAGTAAAGTGCGAAAGTGGTGGAGAAGTGAAAAAGGATTTGATTGTAAAAGGTAAAAATTTTAACGGCGGAAAGCCGATTATCTGCGTTCCGGTTATGGAGAGAGCGCGGGAGGAGATTGTGCGCGAAGTTCGTGCTCTGACGGAGAAGAAGACCGAAA
Organism: uncultured Roseburia sp.; assembly: GCA_964495195.1. GTDB lineage: Bacteria > Bacillota > Clostridia > Lachnospirales > Lachnospiraceae > Roseburia. The sequence continues at coordinate 4,468 of CAZBUW010000105.1, read as the reverse complement.
TGGTGGAATGGCGTGTGGATGCCTTTGAGGCTTGTGAGGACTTAAACGAGGTACGGGAACTGTTGAGGGAGGTAAAACCTTTTGTGGAACAGGCGGTTTTTCTCTTTACGTTTCGGACGAAGAAGCAGGGGGGGAGCCGCGAGATTGCAGAAGAGAAATTAAAAGACCTCTACGAGGTTGCGGCGGAGAGCGGCTGTGCGGATTTCATCGATTTAGAATTTTTTGAATTGAACCGCCCTGTGCAGGAAATCCGTCATTTGCAAAAGATGGGTGTCAGAATTATTGCATCCCATCATGATTTTGATGAGACGCCTCAGGTGGAGGTGATGGATATGCTGCTGCAGCGCATGACGATGGGGGGCGCGGATATCGTAAAACTCGCCGTCATGCCGAATAAGGTTTTAGATGTACTCGATCTCCTGGCGGTTACGAGCCAGTACCATGAGGCGAACAGGGATACACCGATTATCACGATGTCCATGGGAAAGATGGGACTAATCAGCCGCCTTGCGGGGGAAGCCTTTGGAACCTGTGTGACATTCAGTGCAGGAAAATATGCGAGCGCTCCCGGGCAGATACCGATGGACGATTTGAGGAAGGTGCTTGACATTATTCACGAAAGCGGGAAGGAAAATGAAGAAGAGTAAACATATTTTTTTAATCGGATTTATGGGAACAGGAAAGTCGACCATCTCAAGGAGACTGCATGAAAAACTGAAGTTAGACCTCTTTGATACCGATGCTATGATTGTGGAGCGGGAGGGAAGGAAGATTCCTGAGATTTTTAAGGCAAAGGGGGAAGGCTATTTTCGACAGCTCGAGACACAGGTCATCAAGGAGTTTGCGAAGAAGGATGCCTGCATTGTCTCCTGCGGCGGAGGACTCCCGCTCAACCGCGAGAATGTGGCGTACATGAGGGATTGCGGAACAATCGTGCTGCTCGATGCGTCGCCGGAGACGGTATTTGAGCATGTGAGACATGGAAAAGAGCGTCCGATTTTAAACGGAAATATGAATGTGGAGTACATAGAGATGCTGATGAAGCGCCGGGAGGATGCATACCGCTATGCTGCAGATCTGACAATCCAGACCGATGGAAAAGAACTTGCGGAAATCACGGATGAGATTATCAAAAAATTAAATCTATAAAGAAACTATTAAATTTTGTAAAGAAAGAGAGAGACTACTTGACGGTGTAGTCTCTTTTTGTTATCTTAGGTATTACCCAAATAGATAACAATGTTAAATATTAACGAGGTGATTTAATTTTGCAGGAAAGGAAAAGAGAATTGCAGAGTGATTTTTTTACTGCCTTTCATCGTTTCAGTAAGCTCGACATGACGCCTCTCTTAGAGGGATTCAGCATGGGTGAGGCACATCTTCTGACTGTGATTGTATGCAGGGAGAAGGAGAACCGAATCAAGGTCTCCGAAGTCGCGGAGCGCATGGGAGTCTCCTCACCGGCGGTGTCGAGAATGCTCAAAAAATTAGAGGAGCAGGGGATGATTGAGCGTGTCACAGATAAGGAGGACCGGCGCAGCGTCTGCGTGACGCCGACAGAACAGGGGAGTGAGCTCGCCGGAAGAATTAAGGAGAATCTACAGGATTTTGCCGGGTGCGTGCTCTCTCAGATGAATGAGGAGGATTATGAGCGCGTCATTATTTTTTTCCGCGAGCTGTACGATGCTTCGGAGAAGAAACTGGCGCAGATTCGAACACAGGGGCGTGCGGCATACAAGGCAGCGCCAAAAAGTGCTTCGGATACAAAAATGAAAAAAGGAGATAAGACGAATGAGTAAGATTTTTAAAAATATGGCTCCATATTGGAAGTCGGTCGTTATCATTATACTTCTGCTCTTTGTGCAGGCATGGTGCGATCTGTCGCTTCCGCAGTACACTTCAAATATCATCGATGTAGGAATTATCGGCAACGGTGTGGAACATATTTTACCGGAGGCGGTGACAAAGGAGGAGTTTTCCCTGGCGCAGCTTTTTATGACGGATGAGGAAAAACAAATCTGGGAGAGCTGTTATACCGGGGAGGAAGATTGTTTTGTGCGCAAAGAACTGTCGAAAGAGGAGCTTGAGGAGTACGATGAGACCTTTGCGATTCCGCTGATTTTAAACTACCAGATGTCTGCCATTGATGAGGATACCTTCAAGAGTATGGTGGCGGAACAGACGGGAATGGATGCAGCCGCGCTCGAGGGAATGACGATTGAGGAAATCGGTGATTCTATGGGAATGGAATTGCATACATTTGAACAGGAGCGGGAAGACGAAGAGACAGAGACAGTCACCTGTGTCGATATGAGACAGATTTTCGCAGGATTTACGGCGAGTGGAGCGATGACGGAGGAGGCGGTTCTTGCGATGCGCTCCTCCATGGAGGATATGGTCGATACCATGGGAAGCTCGATGGTTCACTCCACAGGGGTCGCTTATGCAGTGGCCTGTGACGAAGCTGCAGGAATCTCCGTGGAGAAGCTGCAGACAGCTTATCTGTGGAAAGCCGGAGCCAAAATGGTCGGCATGGCGCTTCTCATGGGCGTGACGGCTGTCATGACCGGATTTTTTGCATCGAGGGTCGGCGCCGGAATCGGAAGAGACCTTCGCGGAAGCGTATTTAAGAACGTAGTTAAATTTTCCAATGCGGAGATGGACCGCTTCTCTACGGCGTCTCTCATTACGAGAAGTACGAATGATATCCAGCAGATTCAGATGGTGTCCGTAGTCTTGCTGCGCATGGTGGCATATGCGCCAATCTTAGGAATCGGCGGAGTCATTAAGGTGAGTGAGACGGGAGCCGGTATGGGATGGATTATCGCGCTTGCCATTCTCGTGATATTGGCGTTTGTCGGAGTTCTTTTGGCAATCACGATGCCGAAGTTCAAGCTGATGCAGAAGTTAGTTGACCGCGTCAATCTGGTATCGAGGGAGATTTTGACCGGACTCTCTGTCATCAGAGCCTTTGGAAGAGAGAAAAAGGAGGAGGAGCGTTTTGATGAGGCAAACAGGGAACTCACCAGGACGATGCTCTTTACGAACCGCGTCATGACATTTATGATGCCGGGGATGATGCTGATTATGAACGGGCTTAGCGTCCTGATTGTTTGGGTCGGATCGCACAAGATTGATGCGGGGACAATGCAGGTCGGAGCGATGACAGCTTTTATCACATATTCTATGATGATTGTGATGTCGTTCCTCATGCTGACGATGTTGTCTATCATGCTGCCGAGAGCGGCGGTCGCTGCGGAGCGTATCGATGAAGTTGTCCGCACAGAATCGTCTATCAGGGAGGAGGAGCATCCGGCTGCGCTCTCTTCTAACGAGGGAGTGATTCGATTTGAACATGTGAATTTCCGCTACCCGGGCGCTGATGAAGACGTGCTCTCGGACATTGATTTTGTGGCGGAGCCGGGCAGGACGACAGCAATCATCGGAAGTACCGGATGTGGAAAATCTACACTTGTAAATCTAATCCCGCGTCTCTATGATGTGACGGAAGGGAAAATCACGTTAGACGGGACGGATATCGGCAAGCTCTCAATGGAGGATTTGCGAAAAGGAATCGGATTCGTGCCGCAGAAGGGAATTCTTTTCTCCGGAACCATTGCCTCAAACTTAAGATTCGGCAAGGGAGATGCCACGGATGAGGAAATCCGCGAGGCGGCGGAGATTGCACAGGCGGCTGAATTTATTGAAGAAAAAGACGAACAGTATGACAGCGCAATCGCACAGGGCGGAAGCAATGTCTCCGGCGGGCAGAAGCAGAGACTTGCCATTGCACGCGCCATTGCTAAAAAGCCAAAGATATACATTTTCGACGACAGTTTTTCTGCACTCGATCTGAAGACGGATGCCGCCCTGCGGCACGCTCTCAGCGAAAAGGTGGCGGACAGCACCGTCATCATCGTGGCACAGCGGATCAGCACGATTTTACATGCGGAGCAGATTCTCGTGTTGGATGAGGGGCGCATTGTGGGAAGAGGAACCCACGAGGAACTGCTGAAGAATTGTGAGGTATATCAGCAGATTGCAAAATCCCAGCTGTCGGAAAAGGAACTTGGAATCAAAGAGGAAAGTGGGGTGGCAGACCATGAGTAATGAGAATGAAAAGAGATCACAACGCCATGGAAGAGGGCCGATGGGCGGCCGCGGTATGGCGCCGGGAGAGAAGGCGAGGGACTTTAAAGGCTCGATTGGACAGCTTTTATCCTACATCGGGAAGTACAAGGCAGCCATTGTCTGCGTTATGATATTTGCAGTCTGTTCCACGGTGTTCAACGTGGTCGGACCGAAGATATTAGGACGTGCGACGACCGCATTATCGGAGGGGCTGATGGCAAAAATCGCCGGAACCGGCGGCATTGATTTTAAAAAGATTGGAACTATTTTGGTAATTGTATTGTGCCTGTATGCGGGAAGCGCCGTCTTTAACTTTATACAGGGCTGGCTGATGACG
>CAZBUW010000104.1:0-9400 GCA_964495195.1 uncultured Roseburia sp. | reverse complement strand
CGTGTCTGCTGATTGCTGGTGTAATACAAAGATATTAAGAGATTCTAATTCATTTTCCAATCTCGCAAAACAGTATCTCTTTTTGTGCTTTATAGCGAAATTATGTAAGCCTGCCCCAAGGGTGCGTCCCCACTGAACAAAAGGGTGCGTCCCCATTGAACAAAAGGGTGCGTCCCCGGCGGTGCAGTCCCGGTGATTAAGCGTTCGCCCGAACGGTATTGTCCGCCCGTGCAATTCTTTTTACGTGAGTCAGTGCATTTGCGACAGCAGGAATCGAGATGATGATCAGTGTCGCTACCGCTTCCGGCACGATGTAGCTTGCCTGATACGACAGGGAGTACACGACTGCCGGTGTGCCCTCCGGTGCAAAAGAGCCAAAAAATACAATGCCGGAGATGGTGGAACAGAGGAAGCGTCCTAAAACGCCGACCACATATCCAATCTGGAGTCCGTGTTTTTTCTGGTAGAAAAATCCGGACAGCCCCAACGCGCCAAATGCGAGTGGATAATCCAGAAGCATCTGTGGAATCGTGTAGAAAATCGGTTCCATGACAAACTGTAACAATCCGTAGGCAAATCCTGTCATCAGTCCGATGGAAGGGCCGTACCAGTAACCAATCAGCGTGATAAAGAACATGCTGAACAGCGTGATGGAACCACCCATCGGCAGGTTAGCAAACTTAATCATCGAAGTCACAAGGGCAAGAGCCATAGCCGCCGCAGAGAAAACAAGCTGTTTTGTTGTAACAGATGTCTTAGGGGTCGTAGTGCTCTTTTCTTCCGCCCCCTGTTTCCGGTAGCGCAGCACCAGTGAGAATGCAACCAGAAGAACAGCAATCGCAAGGATGATGACAAGTCCTAATGTAGTCAGGCGAACGGAACCGTCGCCCCATGCTCCCTCGGGAGTAGCAAAAAAATTATTCATAAAAAATCCTCCTAACATGGTCTGCCGGAGGTGTTGTCGCTTTCTTACGCCGGTATGACCCGGTTCAAGTGATGAGGGTTGATATCAAATCTCTCAGCAAAAGCATCGAACGCTTCCGCACCCCTAGCAATCCATATGTCATTAACGTCTGTCAATATAGCACGAATCCCACACAAAGTCAAGCCTGCCCGGTCGCAACATCTCGTATCAGTAAGCTCTAGCGCAACATCTATGTATGCCTGCCCGGTCGCAACATCCCCACATGTCCCGGCACAATATTTCCATTGTCTTATTTATATATTTTCAATGCACGTTGCGTCTCCATGCGGCGATTTCCATGAAATACATTGTGTAAGCGCTCCGTCTCTCAGCTAGTATGCTGTATCACTCACATTTCGCGAAAGAACTTGCCTGAATTTTCGTCTACTGAGTTATCGTCAATCGACGTAGCCCCACTGCGCTATCGTTAATCGACGTAGCCCCACTGCGCTATCGTTAATCGACGTAGCCCCACTGCGCTATCGTCAATCGACGTAGCCCCACTGCGCTATCGTTAATCGACGTAGCCCCATTGCACTATCGTTAATCGACGTAGCCCCATTGCGCCGCACGCCTCAGCCTTGAAGACAGAGAATGCATCCTGCGCTATTTAGCAGAAAGTGAATGCAGCACACCAGATAAAATCTTGGGTATAAAATAGAATTTTTCGTGTCCACTTTATAGGGTACATTAAAAAAAGCTACTTGGGTAAATATTGATTTTTTTCATAACATTTACCCAAGATTTTTCTTTTTTCTGGGTAAATCTGCAAAAAAATTTTATATTTACCCAAATGACTTCGCTTTTACGCCGTTTTTCTTCATTTTTTTCGGGAAAAAGTATAAATATCGAACAAAAACACAATAATTACCCAAATTCCGCCTGACGCGGACACACCAAGATGCCCGATAACCTCGCCCCGCCGTCGCGCCCAACCGCCGCCTCGGGTGCTCCATTCCCCGGAGTCAAGGAAAGCGCCCAACCGCCGCCTCGGGTGCTCCATTCCCCGGAGTCAAGGAAAGCGCCCAACCGCCGCCACCGGGTGCTCCATTCCCCGGAGTCAGGGAAAGCGCCCAACCGCCGCCACCGGGTGCTCCATTCCCCGGAGTCAAGGAACGCGCCCCCGCCCGTCTCAGCCCCCCGAATTCCAACCAGACGGAATTGGAGCAGAGTAGAAACCCCAGCCCAGTCTCCCATCTCCCCCGCATCTAGTACACCAAATAATAAGTAACTGGTCATATCACTTGTCTATGTGCCCAGCTGCTGCGTCGGATTTTCCAGCCGTAGCCACCGCTACGCCGTCGAAAATCGTCCTTGTATCTGAACACATATCCTGCGTGATATAGCCAGCTACTTTATTTGGTGTACTAAAACCCACCCCGCACAGCACACCCCCCATAAAACAGAGTTTCCTAAAAAATACTGAAAAAATTTGCACTGCGCAAACGCCGGAAAACAAGGCGGTTTCCGATAAACCCTGACACGTAGTCTGCAAGACTATGTTGACAAATGAAAAAAGGAATGCTATATAATTTGATATGCAAATTATTTGACTATCAAAATATTCGAGAGGCAAATAATTGCGTAAAATAGAAAACAAAAAGAAACGTGGGTTTAAGGAGGATTGAAACATGTTTGAGAAAATGAGACCAATTATCGCGGAGCAGTTGAATGTAAACGAGGATGAAATCAAATTAGAGTCCAACTTCAAAGAGGACTTAGGTGCGGATTCCTTAGATTTGTTCGAGCTTGTCATGGCGCTTGAGGAGGAATTTGGTGTGGAGGTTCCATCCGAGGATTTAGAGAAACTTGCGACGGTCAGCGATGTTGTTGAGTACATGAAAGCAAAGGGTGCAGCAGCGTAAAAACGGAGGCGTGGTCAAAAGTGAAAACGAGGGTAAGCCAGTTACTTGGAGTAGAGTATCCGGTCATCCAGGGCGGTATGGCATGGGTGGCAGAACACAATCTGGCAGCAGCGGTCTCCAACGCCGGAGGGCTTGGATTGATTGGTGCTGCCAGCGCACCACCGGAAGTGGTGCGGGAGGAAATTCGCAAGACGAAAGAGCTGACGGACAAACCGTTCGGCGTCAATGTTATGCTGCTGAATCCGAATGCGCCGGAGGTGGCGCAGGTCGTCATCGAAGAGGGCGTTCGGGTGGTTACCACCGGAGCGGGTAACCCGGGAAAATTGATAGACGCCTGGAAAGAGGCAGGCGTGGTTGTCATTCCGGTGGTGGCGAGCGTTGCCATGGCGAAGATGATGGTGCGTGCGGGGGCAGACGCCGTTGTGGCAGAGGGCATGGAATCCGGCGGACATATCGGGGCACAGACGACGATGACGCTGGTTCCGCAGGTCACAGACGCTGTGGATGTACCGGTCATTGCAGCCGGAGGAATCGCCGACGGCAGAGGTGTCGCTGCAGCGATGATGCTGGGTGCGGAGGGAGTGCAGATGGGAACGCGTTTTGTGACGGCAAAGGAATCCATCGTGCACCCGAACTACAAAGAGCGCATCATCAAGGCACGCGATATTGATTCGGAAGTGACCGGAATGAGTACCGGACATCCAATCCGCGTTCTTCGCAACCAGATGACAAGAGAGTATTTGAAAATGGAAAAAGAGGGCGCAAGCTTCGAGGAATTAGAGCATTTGACGCTCGGTTCTCTCCGCAAAGCCGTCATGGAGGGCGACGTCGTACGCGGCAGTCTCATGGCGGGACAGAGTGCAGGCCTTGTGAAAAAAGAGCAGACCTGTGCGGAAATCATACAGGAACTGATGCAGGAAGCGGACGCGCTTTTACATAGGTAAAATGAGGATAACTATTCGGAACCCCTCCCATACATTCGCAAAAACAGCCTCTTTACGAGTCTGGCGCTTCTTCGAAGCTTGCTTTTTGTTCATATATGGGGAGGTGACTCTATTCGAGCCACCTTGCAAATAAGATAAACAGCTTCTTATATGCAAGCATAGAGAATCTGTCTATCTTATTCTAAGGGGTTCTGAATAGTTACAGGTGAGGATAGAAAGATGGGAAAAAGAGTTTTTATGTTTCCGGGGCAGGGAGCACAGTATATCGGAATGGGAAAAGAATTTTATGACCGTTTTCAGGTCAGCAAGGCAGCCTACGACATGGCTTCCGAAATCACAGGATTAGATATCGCAAGCCTCTGCTTCGAGGAGAATGACAAATTGAATATCACAGAGTACACGCAAATCTGTATGCTGACCACGGAGGCGGCAATCTACGCGGCGGTGAAAGAACATGGGATTGAGCCTGATTGCACGGCGGGACTCAGCCTTGGTGAATACGGGGCACTTGTGGCGTCCGGCGTCATCAGTATGAAAGATGCCTTTGCGCTGGTGAGAAAAAGAGGCTGCTACATGCAGGAGGCAGTTCCGACGGGTGGAGCGATGACGGCAGTCTTAGGACTCGATGCCGCAACCATCGAGAAAATCTGTGAGGAAACAGACGGAATCGTATCCATTGCCAACTACAATTGTCCGGGACAGATTGTCATCACCGGGGAGGAGGAAGCCGTCAAAGCGGCAGGAGAGGATTGCAGGGAAGCCGGAGCAAAGCGGGTCGTTCCGCTGAAAGTCAGCGGGCCCTTCCACTCCGAGATGTTGAAGGGAGCGGGCGAAAAACTCGGCAGAGCACTCGAGGATATAAAAATTCAGAATTTTTCAATTCCGTATGTCGCAAATGTGACGGCGGATTACGTCACAGAGAAGGATCAGGTAAAACCGCTTCTCACAGAGCAGGTTGCATCGAGTGTCCGCTGGCAGCAGACAATCGAGCGACTGATTGAGGACGGAGCAGATGAGTTTATCGAGATTGGCCCGGGAAAGACGCTGAGTGGATTCATGAAAAAAATCAACCGCGATGTCAGAGTTGCCAACATTGATAAGATGGAGGATTTTGAAAATTATGTCAACCAATAGAATAGCGTTAGTCACCGGAGCGAGCCGTGGAATCGGAAGCGCCATTGCAAAAAGACTGGCGGCGGACGGCGTGTTTGTCATTGTCAACTACAACGGTTCAAAGGAATGCGCGGAAGCTGTTGTCGCCGAAATCAGGGAAGCGGGAGGAGAAGCTGCGGCGGTCCGCTGCAACGTCTCCGACAATGAAGCCTGTGGCGAGATGATAAAACAGCTTATTGCCGAGTACGGTCATATTGATATTTTAGTGAATAACGCAGGAATCACAAGAGACGGACTTTTGATGAAGATGAGTGAGGAAGATTTTGACGCGGTACTCGCAACCAATTTAAAGGGAACGTTCCACACCATCCGCCACCTCTCCCGCCAGTTTTTAAAACAGAGAGCGGGAAAAATCATCAATATCTCATCCGTGTCCGGAATCTTAGGAAATGCGGGGCAGGCAAACTACAGTGCGAGCAAGGCGGGGGTCATCGGACTGACAAAGAGTGTGGCGAGGGAGTTGTCTGGCCGCGGAATCACCTGCAACGCAGTTGCACCCGGATTCATTGAGACGGATATGACAAGCGCTATGCCGGAGGCGGCAAAAAGCGGAATGACAAGCCAGATTCCGCTCGGAAGAATCGGGAGACCGGAGGAGGTCGCGGAGGCGGTGGCATTTTTAGCCTCCGACAGAGCGGACTATATCACAGGGCAGGTCATTGCCGTCGACGGCGGAATGAGTATGTAGTGTGGGCGATTGAAAAACTCTGTTTTTGCCCGCTGCACAATATAGCCCATATCTCGCAGGGCACGCGTTTGCTGCTTGTCGCCCGCAGCGGTACATAAGGTGTCACAATACGCCACCTAAGCACCGGCGGCTCCAAAGTACCCTTGCAATGCTATGTCCATATTGTGCAGCGAACACGAAAAATCAAGAGTTTTTCAATTACCTGACATAAATTAAGAAAGGAAAAATCATGAAGAGAAGAGTGGTTGTAACAGGGCTAGGCGCCGTGACTCCGATTGGAAACAACGTGGAGGAGTTCTGGAGCGCGGTCAAGGCAAAAAAAATTGGATTTGGGGAAATCACACGTTTTGATACGACAGACTTTAAATGCAAAATGGCGGCGGAAGTCAAGGGGTTTGACGCAAAAGAATTTATCGATGCGAAAGCAGCCAAGAGGATGGAACTTTTTTCCCAGTATGCCGTCGTGGCGTCGAAGGAAGCGTTAGAGGATGCAAAAATTGACATGGAACAGGAGGACGCCTACCGCGTCGGCTGCGCAATCGGTTGCGGAATCGGAAGTCTGTCGGCGATGGAGCGCGAGCACAAGAAACTCCTCGAGAAGGGGCCGGGGCGCATCGGACCGCTGTTTGTGCCGATGATGATTTCAAACATGGCGGCGGGAAACGTCTCCATCTACTTCGGGTTGAAAGGAAAAAATATCAACGTGGTTACTGCCTGCGCAACAGGGACGAACACAATCGGAGAGGCGTTTCGGAGTATCCAGTATGGGGAGGCGGATGTCATGGTCGCCGGCGGAACGGAGGGAGCGGTATCCCCGATTGGAATCGGCGGGTTCAGCGCGCTGACCGCACTGTCGAATGAGACGGACCCGGCAAAATGTTCCATTCCGTTCGACAAGAACAGAAGCGGATTTGTCATGGGAGAGGGAGCGGGAATTGTGATTCTGGAGGAACTCGAGCATGCAAAAAAACGCGGGGCGCACATTTATGCGGAAGTTGCCGGATACGGCTGCACCGCGGACGCATACCACATCACATCCCCGGCGGAGGATGGGGCAGGCGCGGCTCATGCCATGCTTTTTGCGATGGAGGACGCCGGCGTGGCGCCGGAGGACGTGACTTACATCAACGCCCACGGAACTGCCACACACCACAATGATCTCTTTGAGACGAGGGCGATCAAGATGGCGTTTAAAGAGCACGCAAAAAAATTAAAGATTAACTCCACAAAATCCATGATTGGACATTTGCTTGGAGCAGCAGGCGCAGTCGAATTTTTAACCTGTGTCAAAGAAATTGAGGAAGGATATGTACATGCGACCGTTGGACTGACCGAGCCGGGCGACGAGCTGGATTTAGACTATTGCATGGAGGATGCGAAGATGGAGATTCCTTATGCACTGTCGAATTCCTTAGGTTTTGGCGGACACAACGCGAGCATTCTGGTAAAAAAATATGTCTAGGATGACAAGTAAGGAAATTATGGAGATTTTGCCGCATCGTCAGCCGTTTTTGCTGATTGATACGGTGGAGGAATTAGAGCCCGGAACGAGAGCGGTCGCGAGAAAATGTGTTAGTTATAACGAACCATTTTTCGCAGGACATTTTCCGGGCGAACCGGTCATGCCGGGCGTGCTCATCGTCGAGGCGCTGGCGCAGACCGGGGCGGTCGCGATTCTTTGTATGGAAGAAAATCGCGGAAAGACGGCCTATTTTGCAGGAATCAATTCCGCCAGATTCAAGCGGAAGGTGGTTCCGGGGGACGTTCTCACCTTAGAGACGGAGATTGTGAAGCAAAAAGGGCCGATGGGGGTCGGCAGAGCGGTTGCAAAAGTAGATGGAGAGGTGGCCTGCATGGCGGAGCTCACGTTTGCCATCGGATAGGAAAGGCATGGTTATAAAAGGATGTCAGCATTGATTTTAAATAAGAAAAAACAGGAAGTAAAAAGAGAAGCAAGAGCAGAAAAAGAAGTAAAAACGGAGCGCAGACAGGACACGGTTGTCTGCAAAGGGTGCGGACGGGAAGTCAATCGCGAGGAGGTCCGCGCCAACAAATATATCTGTTACGAATGTGGTTACTATTTCAGAGTAAGCACGACAAGGCGCATCCGCATGGTCGCAGACGCGGGAAGTTTTGAGCCGTGGTTTGAGGAGATGGAGTCGCAGAACCCGCTCGATTTTCCGGAGTATGAGGAGAAGGTGGAAGCGGCGCGGGAGAAGACAGGGCTCCACGAGGCGGTGACAATTGGACGCGCGAAAATCTTCGGCGAGGATACGGTACTTGGAATCTGTGACGCCCGGTTTTTGATGAGCAGCATGGGGCACGTCGTGGGTGAAAAAATTGCGATGGCAGTGGAGCGGGCGACAGAACTCCGCCTCCCGGTCATCCTGTTCTGCTGTTCCGGCGGAGCGAGGATGCAGGAGGGAATCATCTCCTTAATGCAGATGGCGAAGACTTCCGCGGCACTCAAAAAACACTCCGATGCGGGACTTTTGTATGTGCCTGTTCTGACCGATCCGACGACGGGCGGCGTGACGGCAAGTTTTGCGATGCTTGGGGATATCATTTTGGCGGAGCCGGGCGCTTTGATTGGCTTTGCGGGGCCGCGTGTCATCGAGCAGACGATTGGACAGAAACTCCCGGCGGGCTTTCAGCGGGCGGAGTTTCAGTTGGAGCATGGTTTTGTGGATCGGCTCGTAAAGAGAGAGGATTTAAAGGCAACTTTACATAAAATATTGCAGATGCACCACGTCAAGGAGGGGTATTCTAATTTTGACCCGCTTCGCGCCGACGATAAATACGAACCGACGGAACTGATGCGGGAGCGCGCATCGAAAGCGCCTGTTTTCACCGCGTGGGAGAAGGTAAAGGCGGCAAGGAAAGTGGAGCGTCCGGCGTGCGTCGACTATATGGATATCATCTTTGACGAATTTATGGAGATGCACGGGGACAGACAGTTCCGCGACGACCCGGCGATTGTCGGCGGAATCGCATATTTAGATGGACAGCCGGTGACCGTCATCGGAGTCCACAAGGGAAAAGATATGAAGGACTGTATGCGCCATAATTACGGGATGCCTTCCCCGGAAGGCTACCGCAAGGCGCTCCGTCTGATGAAACAGGCGGAAAAATTCAACAGACCTGTAATTACATTTGTAAATACATCTGGCGCATTCTGCGGAATGGAGGCGGAGGAGCGAGGACAGGGGGAGGCGATTGCACGCAACCTCTATGAGATGTCTTCCTTAAAGATTCCGGTTCTGTGTCTGATGATTGGGGAGGGCGGAAGCGGCGGTGCTTTAGCACTCGCAGTTGGAAACGAGGTCTGGATGATGGAGAACGCGACCTATTCCATTCTCTCGCCGGAGGGCTTCTCCTCCATCTTGTGGAAGGATGGAAAACGCGCGAAGGAGGCGTCCGAGGTCATGAAGATTACGGCGCACGATCTGCACAAGCTGCATGTCGTAGAACGCATCATTCCGGAATTTGGCGGTGCGGATGCAAAATCCTGTCCGTCAATCGCTCTTCATATGAAAGGAAAGATGAAGCAGTATCTGACCCGCGAGAGCAAAAAGACCGGAGAGCAGTTAGCGAAGGAGCGCTATGACAGATTCCGGAGGTTTTAGGTAACAGTTCAGCCATAGCCCATGCAGTGTGTGAATCATGCTTGCATGAAGGAACACACTGCATGAGGCTATGAGCGGAGCGCCAGATTATGAGCAAAGTTAGCTGCGAAGCAGCGAGAAAGCAGCATAGCTGCCTTTGC
>CAZBUW010000103.1:0-9405 GCA_964495195.1 uncultured Roseburia sp. | reverse complement strand
TCTTAAGTTTCCCATATATACAATTCTTGTTCGTGAAACAACCCTACACACTTTCGAAATTTAAATAACAGTTCAGCCATAGTCAGTAAGGTAGCCGAATCATGCTCGCATGAATTCGGCTACCTTACTGACTATGAGCGGAGCGCCAGATTATGAGCAAAGTAGTGTGCTGAACTGGTCTGACTATGCGCAAAACCTCCCTACATCAGGGAAGTAATCAGCTCCGTCAGTGTACTCAGGTAATCCGGGTCCGTCCATTCGCTCTCCGAGGATGTGCTCTCACTCTCCGAAGATGTGCTCTCACTCTCCGAGGATGTGCTCTCGCTCTCCGAAGATGCACTCGTCGCTTCCTCCTCATCATCGTCCTCCTCCGCCGGATCAATGACAATTGTAGCCTCTGCGGAATTGACATACAGTTTTCTGCTCCATGTGTCATACCCAGGTGCCTGCACCAGCAGTTCATGTACGCCGTACTGCAGAGATACCGGCTGCGTGTAATCCACCGGCGCACCGTCGATGGCGAGCGTCGCCCCCTGCACCGGAATAGCAAAGAGAATATTCCCGTATTTCGGTCCCTCGCCCTTTAATTCATCGAGATTTAAAGTCGTGGTCACGCCCTTTTCGATGGTAATCTCCCTGCTTCCGCCATAGCCGTCCTTCGCGACTGCCACCGTGTAAGTCCCTTCCTCGACATCCATCTGCATGTTCGGCGTAATCTCCGCAAAAATCTTCGTTCCAATCTGAATGTAACTGCCCTCGAAAAGGGAGGTATTCTCCAGCGCAAGCGTACCGTGTCCGGTCGTCACCGTAATGGAATAAATTTTTCTGTCGATTCCAATCACACGGAGTTCATCTAATTCCGTGAGATCTGTCACACTTAAAAAGGCATCCCCTGACAACACCGCCACGTCACTGTCATACGCGTAGTTCGTATCCGCGATTTTAAACACCTTCCGTTCTTCATCCACCTTAAAGCGGGTAACACCCTCATACTCCCACACCGCATCCGAGACCTGCATGGAAGACAGTTTTCCCTCCTCGTTCTTCTCCCCGATAGTGACGATTCTGCCCGGCCCAAACTGCGTCAGCGTCGCATGCTGTCCATATTTGTCCATAAAATTTGTTCCGAGAGAATAATAGTACATATACTGCGTCTTCGTGGAGAGCTGCTCTAAAATCATATACTCCGATGTCATATCATTCTTGACGATGAGATATAGTCCGTTTAAATCAACTTTTTCTGTAATTGTATCTTCTGTCCCCTCCTCAACCGCCTCCGCCTTCTGCGTCTCCTTCTCCTGTCCCGTATAATAATTTTTTCCAAACTCAAGCTTATCCCTGCTGCTTCCGCACGCTACCAGCAGCGTTGCCGACAGCGCTGCAAGCACAATCATCACTCTTCTCTTCACTTGTATTTCACCTCATTTGTTCCCTGTTTTGCAGCGTCGGTCATCCCCGCGCACTGCCCGTTGCCTGCGCACATTATAGCACGTCTGCCGCTATCTTGTAAAATGAAACAGCATCTGTAAAAACTGTGTTCTCGTCTCCTCCTGCTCGATGACTTTCTCCAGTTTTTCAATGTTTCTGCCGGAGAGCCACGCCTTGTGGGAGTTGTAATAATGGTTGGCAAGTTTCCAGAATTTTTCCGGATAGGCGAGGTGACAGTACAATAACCTCAGCTCCTCCTTCGAGAGTTTGCGCACCTTGTCATATGCGCAGATCATCTCGAGTCCAAGCCCCGTGTTCCAGTTATGCTTTTCCAACATTTTTCGCATGAAATTTGCAATGTCCCCGACCTGCATCTGATAGGAAAAACTGTCAAATCCCACGATTGCAGTCCTCTCCCCCAGAAAAATCAGATTGTGCTGATTGTAGTCCCCGTGGCAGAATCCGAAAACTTCCGCCCCGACCTCCTGCTCTTTCAGCTCTTTGGTGATGGCGAGCGCACCGTCGGCAAAGTGCGGGTACTGCTCCATGAACTTCACCTCAAATTCATTTTTCTTCTTCTTGTTCCGGACATAGTTTTTTACCTTATTCAGCTCGCGATTGTGCTTCTCGTACAGCTGCAACAGCGAATCCTCCTCCGCCCGCACGAAATCAGGGACCGTACCGGGATATGCCCGCGATACATTATGTAAACTTGCAAGCACAGAGACGCTGCGCATAATGTCATCCCTGTTCTTCGGATCGCACTCTGCCCCTAAGAAGGCGTCGAGCAAAAGAAAACGTTTCTCCTCCACATCGACCGCTGTGATTTTTCCCTCCTTTGTCCGGTAAATCCCCTGGGTCTCCATACCGCTCTGTTTTAAAAAATCTAACATATCCGCCAAAAACTCTGCCTTTTCATCCGAACCCTTATATTCCTTGAGCATTTTGGTTCCGGCACTCGTCTCACACAGATAAAATCCGCGCCCTCTGGATACGGACTTTACTTCCAATTCATAATTTTCTAATACCTGTTCCGGTCGACTATACACAAAAAACCCCTCCATATGACTCATCTTCGACACCTTACCGTGTCTATTTATCATATGTAAGGGGTTATGATTTCATACCTTACTTTTCCCTCTGTCGGGCAAAAAGAGTGAGCAGCTTCTCCCTCTCATTCCACTCCGGGTGCTCGATGACCTGCTCTAAGAGACAGTGGAGCATCTCCCCAATCTCTTTTCCCGGCGTCATCCCCGCCTCGATCAGATCACTGCCTGTCACAGCGAGTTCCTTTAGCGAGAGACATTCCTCCCGCTCAAGTATCTCCCGGTAAATCTCCTCATACCGGTTTACATAATTCATTTTTTTCTCGCGCTCATAATCGCTCTGTGCTGTGATGTCAGCCCGTTTGACAGCGAAAAGTCCCGGGTACTGTTCCCTGCCGTTGTTGTAGATGGCACGACGGATGCTTTTCCCCGAGAGTTCCGGATTGCGGTCATGGCAGCGCACCAGCGCACAGACTCTATCGGTCGTGTCATTGTCAAATTTCAGACGGCGCAGAATCGTGCGCGCCATCTTCGCCCCCTGCTCGGGATGCCCATAAAAATGGTCACGTCCCTCCTCGTCCGTCGTCCTGCATGCCGGCTTTGCCACATCATGGAGCAGCATGGTAAGGCGAAGCACTTTATCTGCCTGCACATTCTGCACCGCATGAATCGTATGCTCCCCCACGGAATAACAGTGGTGGACGCTGTTTTGCTCCGTCTCCATCATGGCGTCAAACTCCGGCAAAAAAACATGGGTCAAACCTGTCTCATAAGCCGTCAGCAGCTCCTCCGGATGTGGGGAGACGAGCAGCTTGACCAGCTCGACCTGAATGCGCTCCGCACTGATTTTCGCGATGGACGGTGCGAGTCTGGCGATTGCACACCTCGTCTCCGGCTCAATGGAAAACCCGAGCTGTGCCGCAAAGCGCACCGCCCGCAGCATCCTGAGTGCATCCTCCGTGAAACGCTCCTCCGCGACGCCGACGCAGCGGATGACACCGCGCGCTAAGTCCCCCGCTCCATCGAACGCATCCACGAGCCCCGCCTTATCGTTATACGCCATCGCATTAATGGTAAAGTCACGGCGCTTTAAATCCTCGAGGAGATTTGCCGTGAAGATAACTTCCTTCGGGTGTCTCGCGTCCTCATACTCCCCGTCGATGCGGTAGGTGGTGACCTCAAATCCCTCGCGGCCGTCCATGACCGTCACGGTTCCATGCCGGATGCCGGTGTCGATGGTATGTGAAAAAAGTTCCTTCACCTGCTCCGGCTTTGCCGAGGTCGTGATGTCCCAGTCCTGCGGCTCTCTGCCCAGAAGCGTGTCACGGACACAGCCGCCCACTGCGTAGGCTTCGTGTCCGTGCTCCTCCAGCGTTCTTATGATTTTTTTTACTTTCTCCGGTAACTTTATGTTCATAGACCCTGTTTCCTTTTCTATTTGCGGCAAACTATCATGCCCTGCTGTCTGCCGGACAGCCTTTCACATGCCGGCTCCAGCTAATTGCGAAGCAATCTGCGGGAAGTGTTAAAAAGTTATTTTTTAACACTTCCTTAATATGCTTTGCCCCAGTAAACTAACTTGTGGGCAGATTTTCCACAGCAGACGCAGGTCCCGGAAATCTTCTCCTGATCGTGGAATGGCATACAGCGCGACGTCACTGCGAGCTCCTCCTTAATCTTGTCCTCACACGCCTGATTTCCACACCACATACCGCGGATGAATCCCGGTTTGTTCTCTGCGATGTCTTTGAGTTCCTCATAGTTGTGGGCATCCCAGATGTGCGCATCGCGGTGCGCTTTGGCGTGCTCAAACATATCTTTCTGGATGGTCTCTAACAGCTTTGGCACTCTCGTCTCAAGCTCATCTAAAGACACCTCGATTTTCTCTCTGGTGTCACGGCGGACTACCACGCACTTATTCGCCTCGATATCCTTTGGCCCTAACTCGATACGAACCGGAATTCCGCGCATCTCCTGCTCGGAGAATTTCCAGCCCGGACTCTTGTCGGAGTCATCGAGTTTTGCGCGGCAGACTTTTCCGAGGCGCCCGCAGACTTCTGCCGCCTTCTCTAACACACCCTCCTTATGCTGCTGGATTGGAATGACCATCGCCTGAACCGGTGCCACTTTCGGAGGCAGAACAAGACCTGAATTGTCTCCGTGTACCATGATGATGGCACCGATCAGACGGGTCGTCATCCCCCAGGATGTCTGGTGTACATACTGCAGTTTGTTCTCTTTGTCCGTGTACTGAATGCCGAATGCCTTGGCGAATCCGTCGCCGAAGTTATGGCTCGTTCCGGACTGCAATGCTTTTCCGTCGTGCATGAGCGCTTCTATGGTGTAGGTTGCCTCCGCCCCCGCAAATTTTTCTTTCTCCGTCTTCTGTCCGCGAATGACAGGCATGGCGAGGAAATCCTCACAGAAATCTGCGTAAAGATTTAACATCTGGATGGTTCTCTCCTCCGCCTCCTGCGCTGTCGCATGGGCGGTATGTCCCTCCTGCCACAAAAATTCTCTCGAGCGGAGAAACGGACGGGTCTCCTTCTCCCATCTGACTACAGAACACCACTGATTATACACCTTTGGAAGATCGCGGTAGGACTGGATTAAGTCCTTATAAAAATCGCAGAACAATGTCTCTGAGGTCGGTCTGACGCAGAGTCTCTCCTGCAGTGGATTTAATCCGCCGTGTGTCACCCATGCAACTTCCGGTGCAAATCCCTCCACGTGGTCTTTCTCTTTTTCCAAAAGACTCTCCGGAATGAACATTGGCATGTACACGTTCTCCACGCCTGTCTCTTTAAATCTTCGGTCAAGCTCACTCTGGATGTTCTCCCAGATAGCATATCCGGCAGGTTTGATAATCATGCATCCCTTGACGGATGAGTAGGCGATCAATTCCGCCTTTTTAACTACATCTGTGTACCACTGTGCAAAATCCTCATCCATGGAGGTGATTGCTTCTACTAATTTCTTTTCCTTTGCCATTTTTTGTACTCCTTTTATATTAATCTTGAAAACGGGTTGTCGATGGTGAATTCCATCTTCTTTTTGGTAATCGGGTGGCGGAATCCTATCTTGTAGGAACAGAGCGCTAAGTCTGTCGCCCCCCGCTTCATATTTTCCTTAAAATTGTATTTGCGGTCCCCCACAAGGGGCCATCCTGCGTGTGCGAACTGCACGCGGATCTGATGGTGCCGCCCTGTCTCAAGGTTGACTTCCACCAATCCGCGCGCGCCGTTGTGTTTCAACACCTGATAGGAAAGCGCCGCGCGCTTTGCCTCGGGCGTCCCCTTCGCGACGACCTTTGACGTATTCGACTTTCCGTCCCGCAGCAGATAATCTTCGAGTGTCCCCCTCGGGGGATTCGGAACACCGTCTGTCACAGCGTAATAGCATTTGTTCGCAAGCTTTTCTGCGACCTGCCTGCTGAGGCTCGCTGCCGCCTCCTTATTTTTTGCAAACACCATAACGCCTCCGACAGGCTGGTCGAGCCGGTGCACAATGCCAATATAGGGCGGCTCACCCTTGCTCACACGGTAATTGCGCAGCATACTCTCCATGTCGGGCTCGCCAATTCTCTTCGTCTGGGTCGCAACCTTCGGCGGTTTGACACAGACGATCACCGCATCATCCTCATATAAAATTTCCACCGTGCATCAACTCCCTTCATCAAAAAATATTTTTGGTAATTGTGAAACTTCACACTAGAAATCAAGAGTTTCGCAATCGTCTAAAAAATATTTGCCGCCGTTTAGTGGCTGCACCCACCCGGCGGGCTTACTATTGAATAGGAATTTCCTATTCGGATTCGGGTGTCAAAAAGTGCTAATAAGAATTTGAACCGTCATGTCGCACAAAATAAAATTTGCATTTGTGACTTATGAAGGATATTAGATTTTCTTAATGTTCTGTACACTATCCAGCAACTCAGCAACAGGATGTTGCTGAGAGCCCAAGCCAAGCCGCGGATGGCGATTCTTGGGCGGTTGCGGTCGCAGCAAAATCTATGACAGAACATTTAGAAAATCTTATATCCGTAATTCGGAACAAATGGAAACTTTATCTTTGTGCAATATGACAAGCACAGTCTGGATTAGCACCTTTTGACACCCGAATCCTATTCGAATCGAGTAGGGGAGGTTTACCGACCCTACTCGCGCGCGGCCCGTGTGCCGCGACAGCGGCAAAATTTCCTTTCACGGCCTGTGCATAAAAAAGCTCCCGCCCCTTCTGATTTATGAAAGGACGAGAGCGAACGCTTCGTGTTACCACCTTACTTTATCTGTGTCTCACGGCACAGATCTCTGAAAGTACGGAAATATAATCCATACTCCGGCGCTGTAATGGGCGTCTCCCAATGCAGCCTGTGCGCAGGTGCGCAGTCGGTGCACAGCTCCGAGACCGGTTCGGCATCTCTCCCATAAGGCCTCTCACCAACCGGCCTCTCTCTGCAAAGTTCAAAATGCTTACTCTCTCTCTTCTTCGCTTTTATCTTTCTCGATAGTAATATAATTTTTCCGGATTGTCAAGAACGAAAATGCATCCCTCCGGCTCTTATCACAGCTTAAACCGGTATCCAACACCCCAGATTGTCTCAATGTACTGCGGCTTGCTTGTATTCATCTCAATCTTCTCGCGGATCTTTTTGATGTGAACGGTGACGGTGGCAATGTCGCCGACCGACTCCATATCCCAGATTTCGCGGAAGAGCTCCTCCTTCGAAAAGACGCGGTTCGGGTTGGAGGCGAGAAACGTTAAGACATCGAACTCCTTCGTCGTAAACTGTTTCTCCTCATCGTTGACCCAGACGCGGCGCGCGGTTCTGTCGATGCGGATTCCGCGGATTTCAATAATCTCATTCTTCGGTTCATTGCTTCCAATCAGTCTCTCGTAGCGCGCGAGATGAGCTTTTACACGCGCGACGAGCTCGCTCGGTGAAAACGGCTTGGTAATATAGTCGTCTGCGCCAAGCCCTAAGCCGCGGATTTTATCGATGTCGTCCTTGCGGGCGGACACCATAAGAATCGGCGTGTTTTTCTCCTCGCGGACACGGCGGCAGATTTCAAATCCGTCCATGCCAGGAAGCATCAGGTCGAGAATCAACATGTCAAAATGCTCCGAAAGTGCACGGACAACGCCGACGCCTCCGTCGTTCTCAATCTCCACGTCAAAACCGCTCAGCTCCAGATAATCTTTCTCCAAATCTGCAATTGCTTCCTCATCCTCAATAATCAAAATCTTACTCATTCGGTACCTCCTGATATTTTCTTATTACAAAATACATCACTGTTCCAATGGCCTCCTTGCTCGTCGCCCAGATTTTGCCACCATGATCCTCGACAATCTTCTTTACGATAGACAGCCCGATTCCGCTTCCTCCGGTCGCCGAATTTCTCGACGCATCCGCCCGGTAAAACCGGTCAAACACATACGGCAGATCCTTTGCGGCGATTCCTCTTCCGTTGTCCTCAATCTCTATCTGGATAAAATCACCTACATCTTTAATCCTAATGTTGATTAATCCCTTCTGCTTGTCCAAATATTTTACAGAATTTCCGACAATATTGTTGATGACCCTGCGGAGCTGTTCCGGGTCCGCGATGACCACCGTATCCTCGTCGGTATAGTTAAAATAGGCGAGTCCGATATTTTTTGCCTCGAGGTCAAGGCCAATCTCCTCGACGCAGTCCTCAAAATAATCCGACACTTTTAGCTTTGCAAAATTGTAAGGAATGCGGTTCGTGTCAATCTTTGAGTAAAGGGTCAGCTCGTTGATTAACGTGTCCATCTCGTTTGCCTTGTTATAGATGGTGCGGATGTATTTTTCCCGCTTCTCCGGCGTGTCTGCCACCCCGTCAATCAGACCTTCCGAGTAGCCCTTGATGGCTGTGATCGGCGTCTTTAGGTCGTGGGCAATGTTGCTGATTAACGTTCGATTCTCCCTCTCGTTGGCGACTTTTTCCTCGGCATTGTCCTTTAACCGCTGCCGCATCTCCTCAAAGTTCCGGCAGAGCTCACCAATCTCGTCATCGCTCTCCTCCTCGAGCATGAAATCAAGGTTGCCCTCCTTGATGTTCTTCGTCGCCTCCTCCAATTTTTTGACCGGAGTAATCATGCTGCGATAGATCCAGATAGTCAGCATCGCCGCTGTCAAAACCAGAATGAGCATGACCGAAATCAGCATATCCACCGCGATGCTCTTGACCTCCGGCACCATCTCCTCTACTTTTGTAATTAAGAAAAGACTGCCCTCCGCTCCGTCCGTATAAGAAAAATCAATCTGTTTGACCAGACTCTGCTTCTCGCCGTCGATGTAAGTCCCTGCATCCGCCTCCTGACCCGCTTTTCTGCTTCCGTAATCCTGCAGCTCAATAAGCAGCGACGCATCGTAATCCGAGCCGACATAGACGAGCTCCCTGTCCTTTCTCACAATCAGATAGGAGTACTTCTCGGCAAGCTCCTGATTGACTTCCTCGAGATACTCCTCATTCTCCAGTTTATCCGGTGTATCCTCGGCAACTTCAGACAACGTCTTGTAATTCTCCACCGTGTAACGGTTCAGAAGCTGGAGCGAATTACCAAAATAGTTGTATCCCTCCGTCTCCACTCCGTAAGTCCTCTCGATTGCCTTCACCTGAATGTGCTGAAAGCCAAAGACCGTGAGCACTGCGAGCAGCATCGGGACAAAAATGATAATACAAAATGAGATGATCAGCTTTGTCTTAAATTTCATGTTTGACCTCCACCGCCATATAGCAAAATAAGCCATAGGCAAAATCCTATGACTTATTATAGCATGAAAACAGCCAAAACCTATTTATTTTGTGTAAAAACGTCTAAACATTTTATAAATATTGTAACAGTTCAGCCCGCGCCATTCGCAAAGGCACCTTCGGTGCTTTCCCGCTGCTTCGCAGCTAACTTT
>CAZBUW010000102.1:0-9520 GCA_964495195.1 uncultured Roseburia sp. | reverse complement strand
ATGGCTCCATGGTCAAGCGGTTAAGACATCGCCCTTTCACGGCGGTAACACGGGTTCGATTCCCGTTGGAGTCACTCAAAATTAAATATGGCGACATAGCCAAGTGGTAAGGCACGGGTCTGCAACACCTTGATCACCAGTTCAAATCTGGTTGTCGCCTCTTTTGAAAACCTCGGAATTTTTCCGGGGTCTTTTTTTGGCTTATCAACAACGAAACAGATGAAAATATGGATTTCCACATAATCAACAGAAAAATATGTGTATAATTATCGGGGAGCCGGAAAAAATAGTGGTACAAGGGGGAATCCATGTGGAGAAAAAGAAAACCTTTATCCTAAATGTATTTTATTATGGTGCAATCCTCGGGCTGCTATTGCTTTTTTGCAAATATCTGCTTCCGGTTCTGCTCCCGTTTGTGATTGCATTTGTGATTGCCGCTATTTTTCAGATTCCGGCGAAAAAGATTGCCGGGACTTCAAAAAAAGGGCGGAAAATCTGTGCACTTTTTCTATGTTTTCTATGTTATCTGGCTATTATTACAGGTCTGCTGCTTTTATCGGTAAAGCTGATTCGGGAGTCGGGGAACATGATGACAACAACAGCAGAATTTTATATGGACACGCTGGAACCTTTTTTGAAGGATGTCTCGGGGAGGCTGCAAATGACAGCGGCTTCCGTTAATCCCGGGCTGGCAGAAAAGGTGGAACAGGCACTCGAAAAAATCATGGAAGGGATTGGCGAGTGCATTTCCGATTTATCGGTCAAAGCGGTAAAATGGGTGCCTGGTGTGGCAAAGGGAATCCCAGGTTTTCTGGTAAAGATTGTAATTACAATTGTAACTTCATTTTTTTTCGCGGCAGATTTTGAAAAAATGATGGGACTTTTAGAAAAGAGCGTCCCGGATGAGAAGCGCAGAAATATTCAGAAGGGTATTGAGAGCATCAAACATTTCTTTGGAATCTACCTCAAGTCGTACAGTCTGTTATTTTTTATTACATTTATAGAATTAACAATCGGTCTTCTTGTAATGCGAATTCCGTATGCGATTCTGATTGCATTGGGAATAGCAGTATTTGATATATTGCCGGTGTTAGGAACCGGAGGGATTCTGCTCCCGTGGTCGGTCATCCTTCTGCTCATGCAGGAAGTGCCGCGTGCGGCCGGAATTTTAATCTTATACCTTGTCATCACCGTAATCCGCAATATTTTAGAGCCGAAATTGGTGGGCAGACAGATTGGACTTCATCCGATTGCCACACTCCTTGCAATGTTTGTAGGGCTTAGAATTTTTGGATTTGTGGGGATGATTGGTCTGCCGGTTGGACTTGCCATTACAGTGAATTTTAGAAAAAGTGGAGTGTTTGAAAGGTGATGCCATCCGCCCACGCGGAGATTTGTGCAAGATTTGAAAAAACTTCTTGACGCATCCGCGGCATTCTGATAAAATTTCCATGTAAAAGCGATTCATAAAAGTGTTGTCACTGCATATAATAGTGCTATAGAGAACGAATCGCAGATATATTGGTATGGCGACATAGCCAAGTGGTAAGGCACGGGTCTGCAACACCTTGATCACCAGTTCAAATCTGGTTGTCGCCTTTTTTGAGAAGCTCTGGAATTATTCCAGGGCTTTTTTTCGAATAAAAATTTCCTGATTTAAAGATAAAAGTAGTCATATCACCTTTTTTATTGGTTGAAGAACCAAAATTGTAGTCGAAAATTGTCAGATTATTTATAGTAAAAGGGCAAAGAAGATTGAAATAAGGAGGATTTGAAATGGAAGTTAAAGCAGGAGATGTCGTAAAACTTGTACCAGGTGCTACTTATTACAATGGAAAATCAATTCCAGGATGGGTGGCAAAAGATTCCTGGATTGTAAAATCAGTGTCGGGTGACAGAGCAGTGATTGATAAAAATGTCAGCGGCTCGTCATCCATCAACAGTCCGGTGAATGTATCACAGCTCTCGGTGGTATCCGGCGGGCAAAATACGCCAGAACCGGCGCCGACGCCATCACCATCACCTTCTGCCGGGGGCGATATGCAGATATCGGAGCGAGGTGTGGAACTCGTGGCAAAATACGAAGGCTGCCGGCTGGAGGCATACAAATGTCCGGCGGGCGTTTGGACAATCGGCTATGGTCATACGGCGGGAGTCAAACAGGGGGACAGGCTTTCCTCAAACGACGAGGCAAAAAGAATGCTTCGCGACGATCTCGCAAAGTATGGGGGATATGTCAATGACTGTCGGAGGAAAGGAATGCTCACCTTCCAGCCGAACCAGAATCAATTTGATGCGCTGACAAGTTTTTGTTACAACTGCGGCAATGGAAATCTGCAGAAGTTAGTAAGCGGGAGAAGTGCCTCTGAGGTAGCAGACAAGATGTTGGCATACGACAAGGGCGGCGGAAAAGTGCTCGAAGGATTGAAAAGACGGAGAGAGGAAGAGCGGAGTCTGTTTTTAAGTTGATGGGAGGAAGAAAAAATGTTAGAAAGAAAGATTGGAAATAAAGGGACACTGCGCATTTACAAAGATGTGCAGATGCAAGAGACAAAAGATGATTTTATGAGCGTAGGACAGGATATCATTATGACATTTGAACCCGACCCGGATTTGGGAGAAGATGGGGACAGTGTCTCCTTCGTACAATATGTGAGGGATGATTTTTATTATATAATGGGAGGAAAAAATATATATACGAGCAAGAAGTTTAATCCGCTTTTACAAGCAACTGAATTCAGTGAGATTGACCAAGTCGCGAATGAAGAGAATAATGACGTCCGGTATCCGGAATGGCGTCTCGTGGAAAGAGATCCTCTGTGCACAGAGGTTGAAAAAATCGGAAAACTGTTGGCAATGTCAAAAGAACAAATCGAAAACCAGGGATTTAGGATGCCGGAAGAATATTTTGGTATGAGCGAGGAGGGAAAAATTGAGTATCTCCGCCAGAGACTTTACGACGAGAGTGACCCCTTGCCACAGGTTGTGTTCAGCACGGTCAAAAAGGACGGTGAGTGGGGAATAACAAGATTGTCAGATGAACCAAGAAGCAGATATCCGGTGGCGTGTGAAGGGACAGGCGGCGGATACCAATTTGAGACGGTTGTAGTTTATAGTGAGGCATCAAAGCCGACCACACTGTATCCACTGTGCAGAGTTTGCTGGGGCTGGGAATGCAGCAATAGAGCACTCGTAAAAAAAGATACAACTGTCGATGAGGAAAGTTGTTCCGCAGAGTTGAAAGCTGCATTAAATAAATGGAAGATACACACGGGAACAGACTTTGTGATTTCAGAATAGAAGTCACCAATTGTAGAATGAAAGGAAAATTGATATGCCGCATCAGACAGAGAATCAAGATCAGAGCAAGCCGGAAAAGAGGGTAGCCGGGATTACAGACAGTGAGTTCATACTGTTAGATGACATTGTCTTTGCTCCACTGCACGCTCTTGCGGAAGCGAATCAGCGATTGCAGGCGCAGATTATAACAGAAATTAAAAATATGGGAACCCCCAGACAAAACGGGCAGGAGGAGACGATACACTTAGACAACATAAAAATCGCATACGATCAGATCCGGGCAGACGACGAGGAGGGATACAGCGTGGACAACCTGCAGGTGCAGGTTCCGCTGTTGTCGATTATACCGCTCACAAATCTGAATGTGGAAAAGGCGCAGATTGATTTTTCCACAGAGGTAAAAGCAGCGATAAACCATGACACCGACGACATCAGGATCAATGCCCGCATCTGTTCTCCATCTCAGAGAGATTCCGATTTTTTGCCGAAGGTATCTTACAAGCTGCAGGTTTCATCCATGCCCGCGACAGAGGGGATTATGCGGTTAATCGACGCCCTGAGCGTTAACCAGGTGGCAAAGAAATTAGATACCACGCCGGTGGAGGTAAACGGAGCATTAGGCGGCGATGAGCAGAAGATGATGGTACAGAAAAACAAACAGCTTAAAGGTAAGATTAATCAATTGAAGCTGCTCTATCAGAAGATAACGGACATCATGAGTGAACAGGAGCGCCTGCGCCAGATTGGCAAAGAGACATTCGAGGAAGACACCTATGAGTTTGACAGAAAGAAATATAAGATGGCGCAGTCGCAGATTATCAATCAGATTATGGAGTATCAGGATCAGCTTGTCGACAGGGAAATTAGTTATGGACTTGATGAAGAATCCAAATAGAAAAAAGAAGCGCGAGCCACAAGAGATAAGACCGACCGAGGAGGAGCTTGCTGCCTATCTCGAAGGGCTTGTGCAGGAACTGAATTTCCGGCTATTTTGTGAGACAGATTATTGTACAGGAAAGGAACAGCAACAAGTCTTATGGGTGGAGAGTATCACGCTGACTTCCTATGAGGAGCCGAAGAGGAAACGCAGCCGTATAAGACGATGGTTAGCAGAGTTTTTCCGGAGACTGGGAGAAAAGCGGAAAAAAATGTAGGTTCAAACAGGAAAAGAGCCGCAATGCGGAAGAAAGGAAGGTAGTTATTATGGCAATAGCAGAACAGTTTGCGGGATTGGATATGAAAAATTTAATCGGGGCACCTCTGTCGGCAGCAGCAGATGCAAGTCTTCAGTTGGCAAATTCAACAGCAGAATTTATCAATAAAGTTGGATTTGATGATACCGGAAAACTCCGAACGGTGTCATTTGGTTACCAGAAGCGTACCGCGAACGAGGATGGTACAAGCAATCTTGACGAGATGAAAGTGGATGTTCCGATGCTTGCGATCGTCCCGATTCCAAACCTTCAGGTCGACGAGGTTAACGTTCTCTTTGATATGGAAGTAAAACAGAGTGAGAACTCGAGGGAGTCAACCGATATCAGCGGCTCGGCGTCCGGCTCCGCGAAGATTCTTTTTTTCAAAGCAAATTTCAGCTGTAGTGTCAGTTCACACAAGGAAAACACCAGAAGTTCAGACAATTCAGCAAAATATCACGTCGATGTGAGGGCGACGAACCACGGTATACCGGAGGGATTGGCGCGGGTACTCGATATGATGGCAGCCAATGTCGCACCGGCATTGGTGGGAAGCACCCTAAAAGACGGGGACGGAAAGGATCTCACGGAGGATGCAAAGGCAAGGGCAACCAAAAACAAAGCGCTTGGAAACGAGGTGGCACAGATTGAGAGCAAACTCAGCGCTGCAAACAAGACCTTAGGCGACTGTATCACACAATTTGTCAAAATTGCAGACAAACAGCAGAATGATTATCATGTGATAGTTACCCGTCTCATCAATAAAGATGAATCAAAGGCAGACAGCTATGGAGAAGCGATTGGTGAAGTTGACCAAAGCTGGAACAATTTGAAGAACCAGGCGGGAAGTCTGATAAAGATGATTGCAGACAACAGTGCGGAGGAGCAAAAAACAGTCTCCGATCTTCTGGGGCTTATGGCATTTAAAGATGAGAAGGCACAGGCTTACGTGTCAGGAGAATCGCAGTATCAGGCATTGGTTGCAGCTCAGAACAGTGCGGTCAAAGCGCAGATAAATGTGACGAAGATAGAAGATGAGCTTTCCTCCAAAAAGCAGGAGTACAATAACGCGATAGCAGGCATAGCGACAACCACGCAGAAAAAGAGCGGCAGCACGACAAAAGAATAGCGTTAAAAGAAGGAGCGGATGATGAAGGAGCGGGAAAAATCGACCCTGACTGATGTTCACTATGTCAAGTTGGTTCCCGTCGGCAGTGTCAATCCGAATAATCCCCTGTCGGAACAGTCGCGAGAGCAGCAGTTAGCTTTGTTAAACCGCTGCTTGAACGACTATCCGAGAGGGACAATTATTGGGAAGGACATTACAATCGGGCGATACATGATTGGAGAACACGAACTTGTCATGGAAAAAATTACTTATCATGTGGGATTTGAACGAAAACCGTCCTGGGAGACAGATGTATAGAGCGGAGCATGATTAAAATTAACTATAAAAATAGTTTTTTCGCCTTTTTTGGTGGTTTTTCCGCCAGTGAATTTTACGGTAGATAGAAAAAACGTTAAGATAATATATAGAAGTATTTTTTATATGTGTTAGCCGGGTGTAAGACAAGGAGACGGAGTATGGGAGAGGACAGTATCGTAGCCGCGGTGCGGCATATTCTCGAACTGTTTTATAGAGGTGAAAAATTTTTGAAATCAAAATATTATACCGAGAACATGGTTCTGATTGCCCCTAATATTTCAGGAAGAAGCGATATTGAACTCAT
The DNA here is from genome assembly GCA_964495195.1 of uncultured Roseburia sp. Taxonomy (GTDB): domain Bacteria; phylum Bacillota; class Clostridia; order Lachnospirales; family Lachnospiraceae; genus Roseburia. The sequence continues at coordinate 3,297 of CAZBUW010000102.1, read as the reverse complement.
ACACCGGGATTATAAGATTTGTCTGAACCGGGAAGAGGCAGTGTGTGTAACAGGAAGTTATGGTTTGTTCTATACGGCGGCAGACAGCAGGAAAATAGATGCATTCTGCCGCTATTCTGCACTATTAAAGAATGCGGGCGGCGTATTCCGGATTGCCGCGCTCCATATAACAGAGCAGCCCGGGAAAATATTCTGCCTGACAGATGTGCTGGAGACGACCTATTATCTTCCGGAGTCGGATGTTTTGTATCTGGAGTCCGGCCACAACCGGACATTGTGGCATACCGGACAGGAAGTCATACAAGTTGCAGGGTATCTTCTTGACGCGGAGGGGAGATTGCCGGAGTCCTTTGTGCGCATTCATAAAAGTTTTATTGTGAATAGTCTCCATGTAGAAAAAATCGGACGCTGCTATGTGGAATTGTCAAACGGAGAGTCGCTGCAGATTCCGGTCAAGAGATACATCAGTGTCAGAGAGAGTCTCTTAGAGAGCAGGGAGAGATGGATGGGAAGTGTTTAGAACTTTACAGGCGCTTTCCCTTTTTTTATAATAGATATCGGGTCAAACAGACGGAATTTGCAGGACGGGGTTTTGACACTTAAATTATAAAAAAAGGAGAGGGAAATGAGGACGGAAGAAATTTCAATTCAGGTGGAGGGATCTCTGCCTGATACAAGACTTGAGACGTATATATTAAAAGAATCGGGCGAAATCGCAGTCGGGAGACGGCCGCTTATTCTGATGTGTCCGGGAGGAGGCTATAATCATACCTCAGACCGGGAGGCGGAGCCGATTGCAACGCGCTTTCTCGCGATGGGATATCATGTGGCGATATTGCGGTATTCGGTTGCACCGGCGGTCTATCCGACCGCACTGTTAGAGCTTGCCGCGTGTATGAAGCTGATCCATGAAAAAGAGGAGGAGTGGATGGTCGACACAGATAAGATTATCGTGCAGGGATGTTCCGCAGGCGGGCACCTTGCGGCGAGCCTCGGTGTGTTCTGGAATGAAAAGTGGCTGGCGGAGCGAATAGAAACTACAAATGACGTATTAAAGCCTGCAGGGATGCTGCTGTGCTATCCGGTCATTACATCCGGGGAGTTTGCGCACCGCGGTTCCTTCGAGGCACTGCTTCGTGGCCAGTACACCGAGGAGCTGTTACTCAAAAATTCACTGGAACGGCAGGTGACGAAAGATACACCGAGGACTTTTCTCTGGCATACCTACACTGACGACTGCGTTCCGGTGGAGAATTCTCTTCTGCTGATTCAAGCCATGAAAAAATATGGGATTCCGGTGGAGTTCCATATGTACCCGACCGGCGGACACGGGCTGAGCACCTGCGATGAGCAGTCGGCAAGGCCGGAGGGCTACGGAGTGCAGCAGGAGTGCCAGAGCTGGATTCCGCTCGCCGGAACGTGGCTGAAAAATATATGAAAAAACACCGCCCTAGGGACACCTTCTTTACGGAGAGTGACCTTAGGCGGTGTTTTATATATTTTGCCCGTCAGATGGGAATTTTACTGCTGATTAAGAATAGTTATAATTATGCATGCCACAATACAGATAGTTAAAATAATTGGACAGATTATCTTCAGAATATAAGCAATTCTTCTTGATTTGCTGTTGTTTCTGATTTTTGATAAAACTCCAGATGCAAAGAATATGCAGGAAATCAACGCACCAACCGCCAATCCAAAGCATATTTCCTCTATACACATGAGAAGTGAATTGATTTCTTCCAATCTGAATGAAGTGAATAACAGGGCAAGCAATAATGCTGCTAACCCGATAATGCTTATAATAAGCACTCTTTTCATAAGCACATTCCGTTCGTTTTCACTATAATCTGCAACTTTTAATAATGTTTCTTTTTCTTCCTGATTCATTTTCTCGCTTTTCCTTTCTCCATCAATGATTTCTGTAATACTTACATCGAAGAATTCTGCCAGTTCTACCAGCATTCCGATGTCCGGCATATTGCTTCCGTTTTCCCAACGGGATACGGTTCGTCCGGATACATTCAGATGCCCAGCAATTTGTTCTTGTGTTAGTTTCCTTTCGTTCCGAAGTCCTTTTAGGAATCTTCCGATTTTGATTTGATCCATATAGATGACCTCCTTTGATGTAAGAATACCATTCATTGTCCTGATTGAACACGACACAAAGCGAGAAAATACCGTTTTTATCAACTAGACAATCTTGTCAGGCAAGAGAATGCCGATTTGTCCCTCAAACATGAAATGAGGATACCTGGATTTGTGAAAAATCTACTGTGTAGATAGGAAAAAAAGCGGTATGACCATTCCATACCGCTTTTAGTATAATTGTGCGTAACTGATACCTGGTAAGCTTACTGCTGAGGCTGAACTGCCTGATTGTCCTGAGGCTGCTGGTTCTGAGCAAACTGGTTGTCCTGAGGCTGCTGAGGCTGAGCAAACTGGTTGTTCTGAGGCTGCTGGTTCTGAGCGAACTGCTGGTTCTGAGCGAACTGCTGGTTCTGAGCAAACTGATTGTTCTGAGGCTGCTGGTTCTGAGCGAACTGCTGGTTTTGAGCAAACTGCTGGTTCTGGAACTGCTGACCCTGTGGATTGTATGTCTGCTGGGTCTGTCTGATAATACCGAATGCCCAATCTGCAAATTTAGAAGCAAGCGGGATATTGGCTTCTTTTCCATTCATATTGTGGATGAGACCAATCAGACAGAAAATAAATACAATCACATCAATCAGAGAAGTGATGATGCTTAAAATGGTGCTCCATGCACTGTAAAGAAACGGAATGTCATATACAAAGTCGGTAAGGTCGAGCACGCTGCGGAGTGCGGATGCAATGAAGGAGAGACAGATTGCCTGAATCACCTGACGGCTTGCCCATTCGTCCTTTTCCACGAGTAAAACGACACCTGCGAGTAAGAATAACAGTGTGGTATATCCCAAAAATGCGAGGATGAACGCTGCTACTCCGTAAAACGAGAGTCTTAATCCTAATTTTCCCTTTTCCATTATGAAACCTCCTGAATGTATTAATATGTTTTTAGGTTGATAATCCGAGGATATTGGGGGCAAAAGGGAGCTTCGCTCCAGGCGGACACAATATATGTGTTTGCAAACTCGTTTGCAAAACCATATATTTGTGCCGCCGATGCCCCGAAGGGGCTTTTGCCCCCTAATATAATCCAAAGACTAACATATAAAATTATAAAAGTTTTGTAAATAAATGTCAATTGTAAAACAACTGTCTATAGGGTTGTTTCACGAACAAGAATTGTATATATGGGAAACTTAAGATTTTATC